>JACQDO010000302.1 GCA_016201085.1 Hyphomicrobiales bacterium
GGTTTTTCATCATAATTTTTTTGTGAAAACTCCTAGGAATAAGCGCTTGACAGCGTGACGCTGCTTTGCTACATAGTGGGCATGCTCCACATTTGCGTTCGTTTAGTCCTCCGCGGCAGCCGCGGAGCGGCGCCGCCGTTTTGCGGTCCGGCGGCGTGGCCTGGGTCCGCGCGCTGAATACGACGCGACACGATCGTTTGCGCCGGCGCCAGCCGGCTTTTTCATGCCGGGAGATCGGCAACATGGCCGCCAAAAAAGAAATCGCGCCGGAGCTCCTCGCCGAAGCCAAGCGCCTGTATGAGCAGACCCTGGCGCCGGTCGACGACATCGCGGCGATGTTAGGTCTAACGCGGACGCCGTTTTATCGACGTGTGAAAGAAGGCGGCTGGCGCGGACGTCGCGCCCGCGTCGGCACTTTCGAATTTGCCCGCGCGCTGAGTGGCACTGCCGTAGCCGCGCTCGCGCCAACACCCGCGCCGGCGCAACAACCGCGCGCCGAGGCCGGCGTGCCGGCCGATCCGTTATCGCCGCAGCAGCGCCTGGCGATAGCGCTGCGCATCCAGCGCGTGATCGAACGCGAGATGGACGCGATGGAGCGCATTCTGGCGGTCATCCAACCGGCCGATCAGATTGAAGCCGAGCACGGCGCGCGCACACTCGCCGGCGTTTCGCGGGCGCTGCGCGAAATCAAGGCCCTCACCGAACCCGATGAAATGACGCCGCCCGATGAAGCCGACGACGACCCCATACCCCTCGATATTGACGAATTCCGTTACGAGCTTGCGCGACGCATTAACGAATTCGTCGACGCTGAGCGAAGAGGCGAAGGCGAGGCTGACGGCGAAGCTGTCGCTGGATTTCATCAACGATTTTGCATCGCACGCCCACCCGCACCAGCGGCCGCCGCGGCTTGCCAACAGCGGCGCGGAATGGACCACCTGGCTGATCCTGGGCGGGCGCGGCGCCGGCAAAACCCGCGCCGGCGCCGAATGGGTGCGCTCCATCGCGCTCAATGACAAACATGCGCGCATCGCGCTGATCGGCGAGACCGAACACGAGGTGCGTTCGGTGATGGTGGAGGGTGTCTCCGGCCTGCTCGCCGCGCACCGGAGCGGCGCGCGGCCGCAATGGACGCCGACGACCAGGCGCGTCGAATGGCCGGGCGGCGCGGTGGCGGAAGTGTTCTCGGCGGAAAACTACGAGGCGCTGCGCGGCCCGCAGTTTTCCGCCGCCTGGTGCGATGAGCTTGCCAAGTGGCGTCAAGCCGAAGCAACTTTTGACATGCTGCAGTTCGGACTGCGCCTTGGCGAGCGGCCGCGGCAAGTGGTGACGACCACGCCGCGGCCGATCGCGCTGCTCAAGCGGCTCATTGACGATCCGCGCACGGCGGTGACGCATGCCGGCACGCGCGCCAATGCCTATAACCTGGCGCCGGCTTTCGTCGAGACCGTGCTGGCGCGCTACCAAGATACGCGGCTCGGCCGCCAGGAGATCGCCGGCGAGATCGTCGAGGAGCGCGCCGACGCGCTGTGGACGCGCGCGCGTATCGAGGATGGCCGCATCGCGGCGCCGCCGCCGCTCAACCGCATCGTGGTGGCGGTCGATCCGCCGGCCTCGGCCAAGAAGGGCGCCGACGCCTGCGGCATCGTCGCCGCCGGGCGCGCCGACGATGGCGGCATCTATGTGATCGCCGACGCGACCGTGAGCGGCGCCTCGCCGCAAGGCTGGGCAACCAAAGCGGTGGCGCTGTGGCGGCGGCTTTCGGCGGACGCGCTGGTGGTGGAGACCAACCAGGGCGGCGACATGGTCAAGGCGGTGATCCGCGAGGTCGACGGCAACGTGCCGATGCTGTCGGTGCATGCCACGCGCGGCAAGTATCTGCGCGCCGAGCCGGTGGCGCAGCTCTACGAGCAGGGCCGCGTCAGGCACGCGGGGACTTTCCCTACCTTAGAGGACGAGATGTGCGACTTCGGGCTCGACGGCCTCAGCTCAGGCCGCTCGCCCGACCGCTTGGATGCGCTGGTGTGGGCGGTGACGGCCTTGACGTTCGGGGCGCGCGGCGAGCCGCGGATCAGAGAGCTGTGACCATGGCAAAATGCGATCCGGTCTATACCGCGCACCAGCTCCAACGCTGGATGGCGCCGAACGCGCACCGTTTCGTGCGCCCCGATTGGCGGCGCTTTGTGCAGCCCGGGTCCGATCTCTGGTCGGTGTACGAACTTTGCGAGCGCAAATACAACCCCAACCAGCCGCGCGTGCCGGCCGGCAGCCGTGAAGGTGGACAATGGGCAAGCGATGGTACTCCAAGCGGTTCTTCTAAACGTACATCAAGAGCTAAAACCGTTGAACTTAGCGCTGCAAGTCGCAAAGGAAGCGGTGGACACCATGAGATGCCACGCGCGGTTTCCAATAAGCTAAATCTGCCCGACGAGACACGTAAAGTGTTTGATGAGGCAACAACAGGGCCAGTACCGACACGTGGGCCCCGATGGGACGACGCTCATCGGAAATATAATGAAGCGGTTGGCGAATTAACAAAAGACTTTATGAAGAAAAACGGTATTCAGCCAGAACAAATGACGCCAGATCAGGCGCGATCCCTTTTAAAAGCAACTAAAGAATCGCCCAATCCGATCATTCGCGACTACAATATGGGGATCCGAATGCTGCAATATATGTACCGACTTCCCGGCGGGAGGGGAGGCGGTCGTGGCAATGAATAGGGCGAGAAATTTGAGCGCCGGCATGAACCCACTCCAAGAAAGCCAATGGGAGCATCTATACGATGAGCTCGGCCATATACTTGAGCGCTTCGGAAAGGATGATGGTTTTGGCAAGGGCGATTATTGGCTTATGGATGAAAATTGGGGCATCTATCAGCAGAAGCTCGACATCCAAAATCTGAATTTGATCAAACCGGACGTTGTAAAACTATTGCAAAATAAGCTGTCGAAGTTTCCAGGTTGGGAAATTGTCGTTTCGATCGACGTTCCCGAACATGAGGCAGATTGGCCGGCAATGGGACTCATTATACGCAGCTACGAAATCATCGATGGATTGCAGCGCCAATATTTTCCGGCGGAATTCCAAGATATTCAATACGAAGGAAGTCGGCGCGGCACCGATCGTGACTAGCTTGTGCGCTCGCTCGACGCTGGTGTAGGCGGTGACGGGTCAAGGGTCTAGTCGCGGGTTTTCCTTTCTTGCAAAGGCAAAGATAAAACGGTCGGCCGCGTGCGAGGAGCGCGCTTGCCGATCCTGACGAAAAGGCCAAGACTGCACAACCGTGGAGAAGATTACGACCGTCGGCCATGTTCAAGCGAACGTACTTCGACACTTATGACGGTCCCGGTCGGCCCGAGCCGACATGGCTGCGGCGATGCTGCGGCGATACTTCCTTACTCCATTAGGAAGGCGGGACTTCTTTTCATCCGGCAACGATAGTTGGGGGCTCAAAGCTGAAGGCGTCGACGGCACCGATCATTTGGCGCATCTTAAAGGACGCGTCGACGTCGATCTCACTATACAGGGCATTCCGTTGTTGGTGTTCTCCTGCAGTACCGCAAGACGGGCCGCCAGCCGATCGAGACCTATTACTCGAAGGGCGATCTATCGCGGTTGCATCAATGGGTGAAAACGGCGCACGACGACCGCATGCCGATTAGCTTGTTCATTCCCTTCGAAACGGCCTGGAAGGCGATCAACGCTGGATGGCGCCGAACGCGCACCGTTTCGTGCGCCCCGATTGGCGGCGCTTTGTGCAGCCCGGGTCCGATCTGTGGGCGGTGTGCGAACTTTACGAAAGCAAATACAGCCCCAACCAGCCGCGCGTGCCGGCGGGAAGTTCGGAAGGCGGGCGGTGGACGGGCGAAGGTGGCGGCGCGGGCGACGGATCATCGTTTCCAAGCACTGGGAGCGAACCGACGGCCGGCAGCGGCCGCAGCGATCCGCGCGTGCTGTCGGATGCGACGCCGGATAACTACTACAAACCCGGGACACAATTGGCACAGCTCGCCAATGGAGGTTCCGGCACGCCAATTTACGACAAAGTCGATGCTGCTCTACTTGCGCCGAAGGGTGTTAATGCGGATGCAAGTTCCCAGAAGCTTGAATATAAGTTTGATGATAGTGGCCACTATCTTGGCGGGGTAACTGTAACCAATGAAGATCGCACCGCCGTTGGACGAATGATCAATGCAATCAACGGAACGCCCGTAAATGTTGGCATCGATGCCGAGATTAAAACTGCAAATGGGAATTCCTCTGCTTCATTTGAGATTAAACAAAACCTGCCTCCTGGAAGTTCAGTAACTGTCCCTTGGAAGGACTTCGGCCCGATGCAGGGACCCGGAAGTGTAAGCGTGACGGCTACAAATAAAGGTTCTCTGTATACCGGCGTTATTATAGGGGCGACGAGAATTCCAAGCGCTCCCCATTCGAAATAAAAATGCGGTTATGCCATCTTTCAATTATTCCGCGAGTGTGTTTCAATTTTCTACAATAGCGAAACTTGGTTCGCAACATCGCCATGCATCGCGACATCAAGGACATTGTCGGCGTTCTCATGCGCGTGCTTGGCGGCGGCGAGGTCTCGCGCGACGAGGTGATGGAGCTGAGCTTTGAGGCGGATGGTGAACTGCTAGCCGCGCTCAACGAAGCTTACATCAAGCTTCTGGAATTTGCGCATGATCGCGAATCGGGTGGTGATAACGACGAGGTTTTTCTTAGGACGCGGGCTGTATTGCAGGACTGCCTCGACAAGATTCTTGACGTCTGCGATCGAGAACCCGCACGTGCAACGCTGGCAAATGAGCTTTGGGCCATCAAGGCAAGCTATGAGACCACTATCTACACGCTCGGTACTGGTGTTGAGATGACGCTGTTATGGGCCAGCCATAAAGATTATGCAGCGGGGAAGAAATTTCTCACTGATATGGGGGCTGCGTGCGGACAATCCGGCGATATTAGGCCCGGCACGCCGGAGTTCTTCTCTCTCAAGGACCGTCAGCAGCTCGACGCGTTATACGCGTTCCGCAAACAGCTGCAGGATCGCAAAAAGCGTTGACCTGAGGATGACGCGAGCTACCCCCGCTTCTTGCGCTTCGCCTTGCCGCGCTTCGTCTTCGCCGCCGTCGAGGCCTTAAGCTTGAGCACCATTTCGCCCGACACCGGGTCGGTGACGCCGAGCCCGCCGCCGAGATCCTCGAGATGCTCGCGCAGGCCGTCCAGCAGGCCGATCATCTGCGGCCGCGCATTGACCAGCTTGGCGAAGCTCGCCCATTCGCCGACGATGCAAAACGTATGTTCGCCGGTGCGCAGCAGCGCGCCGCCGCGAAAGCCCTTGAAGCCGGGGCGCATATCGCGATGCGCCGCAATGAATTTCTGCTCGTGGCCCGGTTTGACGCGGAACCGCACAATATTGAACGCCGTCATGCTGCCCTCCTTGCACCGAGGGCGGGAAAACTGCGCGGTTTTTCGGCCGCGCGCAAGATAGTCGCCCCTCGCTCGGGATCGCCCGGCCGCGCCGCTTATGTACGCTCGGCGACAATAGGAAAGCCATGTTCGACCGTCTCAAATCGCTGGCCCGCGCCTTACTCCTTCACACTTAACCTTACTTAGTCAGCCTACCGGACGGATCGAATCGCCGCGCCGAACGTAACCGGCTACAGCCGACGCGCACTCGATGTCTATCGCTCGAATGCCAACGGGGAAGCATGTTCCGCGGTAACGAGCCGCCCTAAGTCCGGGGGAGTTCATTGCGCAAGCCAGCAACATTTCTGACTGCGGCGATCCTTTTGATCGCGACCGCGACCGCCGCCGATGCGCAGCATAAGCACCGGCACCACAACTCAGGCCGAATCGACCGCGATCGGGTCGCCTGCGACCATCGCGGCTGTTCGGATCGCGCCGCCGCCGTTCGCGCCAGAGTTTTGCGTGCGACCGATGCCAATGGCAATGCTGTCGTCCTCCTGGGCGGCAGACCGGCCGGGTGTCCGCGCAATTTCTGCGGCTGCGAAGCGTCACGCTATGTGTTCGGCAAGATTCGCCCCGAGCTCAATTTGGCGTCTAACTGGATTAGGAAATTCGCGCGCGCGGTGCCGGCTCCAGGAATGGCGGCGGCACGCAGCGGTCACGTCATGATCTTGATGAGCCATGTCAGCGGCAGTTACTGGCTGGTGCATGACGGCAACTCCGGTAAAGGCCTCACCCGCGAGCACGTGCGCTCGATCAACGGGCACGTCATCGTCGATCCCAGAAGCTTGCGTTCGGCCAGGCAATAGCCGCGCAAATAGCGCCGCCGGATAGAACCACCACGAGCAGCGCCCGCCACACGGCGGGCTTTTTCATGCGCCGCGCAGGTCGCGCGCAAAGGATCTCTCATGTTTGACCGTCTCAAATCGCTGCTGCGCGCGCCGGAGCACAAAGCCTCCCGCGCCGCCCGCCTGATCGCCATCGAGAGTGGCGCCCGCCCGCGCTGGACGCCGCGCGACTATGCGGCGCTGGCGCGCGAGGGCTATGCGCGCAACGCCATCGTCTATCGCGCGGTGCGGCTGATCGCCGAGAGCGTCGGCGCGCTCAGCTTCGTGCTGTACGAGGGCGCCGCCGAGCTTGGCGCGCACCCGCTGCTCGATCTGATGGCGCGGCCGAATCCGCGCCAGGACGGCGCCTCGTTCCTGGAAGCGGTGGCGTCGCATCTGCTGCTTTCGGGCAATGCCTATATCGAGGCGGTCGGCTTGCAAGGCTCTTTGGCTGGCCAAGGAAACGACCAAGTCGCCTCGCAAGTGCGCGAACTCTACGCGCTGCGGCCCGACCGCATGAAGGTGGTGCCGGGGCCGGACGGCTGGCCGCAGGCCTTCGAATACACCGTCGCCTCGCAGACCGTGCGTTTCGAGCAGAACGCCGCGCAGCCGCCGATCCTGCAACTGACGATGTTCAATCCACTCGACGATTACTATGGGCTCAGCCCGTTGGAAGCAGCGAGCGTAGCGGTCGACACGCATAACGCGGCGGCGAGCTGGAACAAGGCACTGCTCGACAATGCGGCGCGGCCGTGCGGCGCGCTGGTCTATGGCGGGCCGGAAGGCTCGGTGCTGTCGGACGCGCAGTTCGAGCGGCTGAAGAAGGAGCTCGCCGACCAGTATCAAGGCGTGCGCAACGCCGGGCGGCCGATGGTGCTGGAAGGCGGGCTCGACTGGAAGGCGATGTCGCTTAGCCCCAAGGACATGGATTTCATGGAGGCGAAGCATTCGGCGGCGCGCGAGATCGCGCTCGCCTTCGGGGTGCCGCCGATGCTGCTGGCGATCCCCGGCGACAACACTTATTCGAATTACACCGAGGCCAACCGCGTGTTCTGGCGGCAGACCGTGCTGCCCTTGGCCTCCCGCATGGGCGGCGCGCTGACGCAGTGGCTGGCGCCCAGCTTCGGCGCAAACCATGAAGGCACAAGCCTCACGCTCGCCGTCGATACCGACCGCATCGAGGCGCTCGCTCCCGACCGCGCCGCGCTGTGGGAGCGCGTCACCAAGGCGCCGTTCCTCACCGTCAACGAAAAGCGCGCCGCCACCGGTTATGGGGCGGTGCAGGGTGGAGATGCGTTTGCGTCGTAGTCATTCCGGGGCGCGAGCGTAGCTCGCAAACCCGGACCTTCAGCGAGCGCGGCGATCTCGCGCATCTGGCGCTGCTGTTGTGGGCGCTGTCGGCGAGCGCGCTCGCCTGGTTCGGCCTGCGCGAACTGGCCGCCGCCAGCCGGCGCTTCGACGATTTCGTGCGCGAACTGGCGCGCTTCAACGACACCTTCCGTGTCCCGGGCGCGGCGCAGCACGAAGTGGTGCGCCGCAGACCCGGGACCCAGATATCTTAAGAAAGCTGGGCCCCGGATCTGCGGTGCAGCACCATAGCGCGTCGAAGACGCGCGTGAACGCGCTTATGGCGCTGCGCCGCGTCCGGGGAAAGCAGAGAGGCAAGTGATGGATAGCCTGCACACCGTGCTGCGCTCGCTGCGCGGCGAGACCAAGAGCCGGCGCGATCATCTCGACGTGTTTCGCGAATTCCTCGCCCACCTCGACCGCGCCGCGCGGCGGCGCCCGACGGAGAAGTCGGCCAGGCCAGGCAAGGCCAAGGCTGGGCGCGGCAAGCGCTGAATTACCCTCTCCCCTTGTGGGAGAGGGTGGTCCGAAGCGGCGTTAGCCGCTGAGGACCGGGTGAGGGGTCCGTCTCCACCAC
>JACQDO010000303.1 GCA_016201085.1 Hyphomicrobiales bacterium
TCGTAGTCTGGTGCTCTATCCAGCTGAGCTACGGGCGCTGATACCGCGGCCGGCTGACCGGGCCGCGGAACCGGGGCATAGCTATCGTCTAAGGCCATCATTGGCAAGGGTTGCCGGCGGCAAACCGTCGGTCCGGGGCTCGGCCAGCGCCGCCCAGGCCAGCGCCCGGTTTTCCACACGGATGCGCCAGCTAAGCAGCACCGCATTGGCGATGGAAAAGACCAGCGCGAACAGCGGCAATCCCAGCGCCAAGGGAACCACCGCGATCTCGAGAGCCACGACCGCGTAATTCGGATGCCGCAGCCAGCGATAAGGTCCGCACGCAACCGGCGCTGCCCCGGGCTGTACGATCACGCGGGTGGTCCAGCGCCGCCCGAGGCCGGCGACCACCCACAGCCGGCCCATTTGCAGGAGGACAAAGACCGCCAGCCATAGCCGATCGATATCGCGGTCGTGGCCGAGCAGCCACAGGCCGAGCAACCAAAAGGCATGCAGCGCGACCATCAGGGGATAATACGAGGCGCCGAATTCAAAACCGCCGGCGGCGCGCAACCGCGCGGTGTTCCATTGTGCAAGGCCGAGTTCGGCGAGCCGCTGCGCGACCAGGAAGCCGACCAGCCAAGCGCCCTCACCCATGTTGCGCCTCAAGCGCCACAAAGCTCGCGGTGAAGCCGGGACCGAGCGCCGAGAGGACGGCTTGGCCGCGCAAGCCGCGCTTGAGCACGCGGTCGAGCACGAACAGCACGCTCGGCGCCGACATGTTGCCATGGCCGCGCAGCACCTCGCGCTCGTCGCGCAGCGTGCCTTTTTGCAGATCGAGGGCCGCCTCCACCGCATCGAGCACCTTGGCGCCGCCCGGATGACAGATGAACTGCGGCGCCTCCATTTTGGCTGCATGCACGAAGCGGCGGGCCGGCGCCGCCAGCCGCTGCTCGACGAAGCGCGGCAACGAGCGCGACAGCACCACACCGAAGCCGGCCGGATCGACGGTCCAGCCCATGATGTCGAGCGTGCCGGGCCAGGTATGCTCGGCGCAGGCGCCGATACGCAATGCCGGCCGCTCGTTCCGTTCGGCGCGCAGCACCATGGCGGCGGCACCGTCGCCGAACAGCGCCGACGAAATCACATCGGCCTTGGCCTCGCGGTCGGCGCGGAAGGCCAGCGTGCACAACTCGACCACCACCACGAGCACGATCTCGCCCGGTTCGGCGCGCGCCAGCCGGGCGCCGATCGACAAACCCGAGACACCGCCGGCGCAGCCGAGGCCGAACACCGGCACGCGCGCTGCCGACGGCCGGAAACCCAAATCCGCGCCAACGCGCGCTTCCAGACTGGGCGTGGCGATGCCGGTGGACGAGACGGTCACGATCACGTCGACATCGCGCGCGGCTATTCCGGCACGCTCCAGCGCTGCTTGCGCGGCCTGCACGAACAACGCGCCAGCGCCTTCCAGATAAGCGTCGTTGCGCTCGCTCCAGTCATGCGGCGCTTCGAACCAGGCAAGCGGCCGCACCGAATAGCGCCGCTCGATGCCGGCATTGACGAACACCTCGGCAAGCTTCGGGTAGCGGGCAAACGATTTCGCGTAAATTCGCCGTGCGACTTCGGCGACGACCGTCTGTTCCAGACAATGCGGCGGCACCGCCGTCGCCAGCGCGAGCAATGTCACCGGCGGCTTTGCCATTCCGGTTTCCTTTTAGCGAAATCGAGCGGCGCCCTTATCGGACAAACACCGCCGGCTGGCGGTGTATTCCCAGGGGATCACGCGCTGGCGCGCTCGCCACGGTGGGAATTGAGATCGACCGCGCGGTCCGGAATGGTGATGCTGAAGGTCGCCCCGATCGTTCCCGGCACCAGGCGGATTTCGCCGCCGTGCGCGCGCACCAGTTCGGCGGCAATGGCAAGCCCCAGGCCCGTGCCGCCCGGGCGTGTAGACGCCTGGAAGGCCTGGAACATGTGGGCACGCGCCTTCTCGGACACGCCCGGCCCTGTATCCGACACCTCGATCACCACGACGCTGCCTTCGCGCCGCCCGGTGATGCGGATCTGATCGCGTGCTGGATCGCGCGCGCCGCGCGCCTCCAGCGCCTGCATCGCGTTGCGCGCCACGTTGACCAGCACGCGGAACAATTGATCGTGATCGGCCTCCACGGTGAGCCCGCGTTCCACCGACACGATCCAGCGGATCGGCACGTCGAGACCGAGGCCGAGCGCTTCGTGCACCTCCTCGATCAGCGGCTCGACCTCTATCGTCTTGCGCTCGGGCGGCGCCTCCTGCGCGGCGCCATAGGAGAGCGTGGATTGGCAGAACGCGATCGCGCGCTCCAGCGCGCGCATCAGCTTGGGCGCGAAGCGCTGCACCTTCGGGTCGGGCAAGGTCGACAGCTGGTCGGAAAACAGCTGCGCCGACGCCAGCAGATTGCGCAGGTCGTGATTGATCTTGGACACAGCGAGCCCGAGCGCCGCCAGCCGGTTCTTCTGATGCAGCATCGAGGCGAGCTCGCGCTGCATGGCGGCGAGCTCTTCCTCCGCGGTGCCGATCTCGTCGCGACGTCCGGACTCCGCGATGATGAGCGACCTATTTTCCGGATCGGCGCGGAACGCCATCATATTGGCGGTGACGCGTCCCATCGGCCGCACCAGCAGATAATGCAGCGCGAAGAACACCAGCATCGCGGTCACGCCGGAGATCACCAGCGACAACAGCAGGATGTTGACCGAGAACGTCAACATCGCTTTGCGCAGCGGCGCTTCATCGAGAATGATTTCTATGAATTGGCCTTTCGCCATCGGCGCCGGACCGACCAACCGTATGACATCGCCAGGCAAGGACTCCCGCATCGTATCGAACGCATCGATGATGGCGCGCCACCACGACACGTTGCGCATATCGATGTCCTGCTCGATCTTGGACGGTATGTCGGCGGCGGCCAGCAGGCGGCGCTGATCGCCCATCTTCAACGCCACCGCACGGGCGCCGATGCTCTTGAGTATCTGTCTGGCCAGGCTTTCCGGCACCATCCCGCTCGGCGCCGCATCGAGCACCAGCGCGGCGGTATGCGCGGCCGCCAGGCGATCGTTGAGCCAGTTGAGCCGGAAATTGGCGATCGACGGCACATAGATGAGAACTTCCGCCACCATCACGAACAGAATGGTGAGGAACAGCAGCTTGCCGGACAGCCCTATGCGCAAGCGTCGCGCAACACCAATATTTTGGCGCGGCACTTCGGGCGCGGCAGGCTGGTTCGTGGGCTCGGTTCCCGGTTCCAATATGGCCTCAACCGAAGATTCGCAGCCAAGCTATGATGCGCCGCACCCAAGGGCGCGTCAAACTCGGTGCAAAGAAGTCGATGGCCGCGCGTTTGCCGATTTCCGACAGCGTCGGATAGGGCAGCACGATGCCGGTGAAAGCCCGGATATTGAGGCCTTGCGCGATGGCGAGCGTCCAGGTGGCGATCAATTCGCCGGCCTGGTCGCCGACAATTGTCGCACCGAGTATTTTTCCATTCTGCTTGGTTATGACCTTGATGTGGCCCTTGGTCTCGCGCTCGGCCTGGGCGCGATCGTTGTCATGATAGGGCCAGCGTAGCACACGGATCTTGATGCCGCGCTTGCGCGCCTCGGTCTCGGTCAGACCGCACTGCGCCAGTTCCGGCTCGGTATAGGTCACCCAGGGGATGACGTCGTTGTTCACGGCCACCGGAAGGCGGAACAGCGCGTTCCGGATCACCAGACCGGCGTGATAGTTGGCGGCATGGGTGAACTGCAGTTGCCCCGCCGCGCAGTCGCCGATGGCATAGACGCGCCGGTTGGCGGTTTTGAGTTTCTTGTTCACCACAATGCCGGAACGATCGGCGCGGATGCCGGCGGCGTCGAGATTGAGGCCGTCGGTCGTGGCCTTGCGTCCGGTGGCGACGAGAAGATGGCTGCCGGTGACGGTCTGCTGGGCGCCGGCGGCTTCGATCGTGGCCGTAACAGAAGCACCGGCGTGGGAAATACCAGCGACCTTAACACCGCTGCGGATGACAACGCCCTCGCGCTCAAGCTGGTCGAGCACGATCATGGCGCATTCCGGATCGTCCTTGGCGAGCGGTGCAGCCAGCTCCAGCACAGTCACCGAACTTCCCAAACGGCGGAAGGCCTGGGCCATTTCCAGCCCGATGGGCCCGGCGCCGATGATAATGAGATGCTCCGGCCGTTCGGTGAGATTGAAGATCGTCTCGTTGGTGAAATAAGGCCCCCGCTCGAGACCGGGAATCGGCGGCACCGACGGTGTCGATCCGGTCGCGATCACGAACCGGCGCGCGCGGATTTCGATTTCCCCGACAACGAGCGTCCTGCGATCCTTGAATGTCCCGGCGCCCTGGATGACGCGCACGCCCAGGCCTGCGAAACGCTCCGCCGAATCGTTGGGCGCAATCGCGGCGATCACGCCATGCACATGTTCGTGCACCTTGGCGAAATCGATGATAGCGCCCGGCGCCGTCACGCCGAACATGCCGGCGCTTTGCATGAGACGCGCGCGCTTGGCCGACGCCAGCAAGGCCTTCGAGGGCACGCAGCCGGTATTGAGGCAGTCGCCCCCCATCTTGTGCTTTTCGATCAGCACCGTCGGCACGCCGAAGGCGGCCGCTGCGGCGGCAACCGACAGGCCGCCGGAGCCGGCGCCTATAACGCAAATGTCAGGTTTGAGAATTTCGCCCATGCCAATAGACTCTTCACCGCAATGATAACTTAAAAATCATCGGATCACGACGCGGCGTCCCGACGGGCACGCCATCGCCTTACCACCACCGGCACCAGTGCCAGCAACCCGAGCGCGACCAGGGCGCCGAGCAGTTGCGGCGTCAGAACGTCCGTTGCGTCAAAGGCCAGGCGGCAATCGGTATGACCGACCGCGAGGCAATCCCGGAAGGAATTCTTCTGCGCGGTGATAACGCTGTCCAGGCCGGTACCGGCAAAGGCATAGACCAGCGCGCCCGGGATAACACCGAGCGCGGTCGCCGCCACGAAGGGGCCAAGCCGCACGCCGGCGAAAGCTGGAACCAGGTTGACCAGGAAAAATGGAAAAGCCGGGACCAGCCGCAGGAACAGCAGATAGCTGAAGGCATCGTCGCGGAAGCCCTGCGCCAACTGCTGGGCGCGCGGCCCGGCCCGCCGCAGCAAGGGTTCACCGAGCGCGGTGCGCGCCAGCAAAAAGATGAGTGTCGCGCCCGCCGTGGCCCCGATCACCGCGGCCGACGCCCCGACCGCGACCCCGAACAGAAACCCGCCGCTCAGGGTGAGAAATACCGCCCCCGGCACCGACAGGGCGACGGCGGCAATATAGAGGCCTATATAACAGAGCAGCGCGAGCAGGCGATGCTCTGTCACAAAGGCGTCAATGGCCTCGCGGTTGGCGATCAGCGCCTCGAACGAAATGCCCCCCTTGCGGAAGGCCATAAAGGCCATGGCGGCGAGCAGGACCATCGCGAGCCATGGCAGAAGCCGGCGGATCGGACCGCGCTGCCGGTCGGTGGGAGGCGAACTGACGGCCATCCGCGCTATATACACGAGCCTTGCGCCCGGGCGGGGCGGTCTCACCGCCTTGTGAGCCACCGTGACCGGACGCCAATGGAGCCGGATTTGGGGTCGAGGGTCGCATTGACGGGCCAAGCCCCCTCCCTTATAAGCCGCGCAAATCTTGTGCCGATCCGGACGAATTCGGGTTTTGATGGTGGTTTCAGGGTCTTACCCTCGCCGCCACGGTGCGATCTGCGGAGAACTTAATCGTGAAGCGGACTTATCAACCGAGCAAACTCGTACGCAAACGCCGTCACGGTTTCCGCACGCGCATGGCCAGCAAAGGCGGGCGCAAGGTGCTCTCGGCTCGGCGCGCGCGCGGCCGCAAACGGCTGAGTGCCTAGCGCCTAACGGCGGCGATCCA
>JACQDO010000304.1 GCA_016201085.1 Hyphomicrobiales bacterium
CCACCCGCGTGGCCCGCGTCGGCAGGCGCGCGGGCGATGTCTCCGACGCCGATGCGGCGATCGCGCGCCAACAGGAGCGCTACGATCTCGGCTCCCTGACGTGGCGGCAGCTCGACGCCGCCGGCACGCCGGAACAAACGCTTGCCCGCGCACTCTCCGTTGTCGTCCCCGCGAAGGCGGGGACCCATACGCCGCAGCCTTATTGATAGGACACGGCGTATGGGTCCCGGGTCTCTCGCGCTGCGCGCGTTCGCCCGGGACGACAAGGTGTATTAGCTATGCACCCCGCGCCCCGCTGCCCCGCCGCGCTGCCCCCTTGGCCTTGCCGATAAAACCGATAGCTTGGGCGGTTCATGAGTCCGAGCAAAGACCGCAACTTCCTCGCGCGCCGCATCGCGGTCGGACTCGCCGGCTATTGCGCCTTCGTCAATCTCTATTCGCCGCAGGCGATCCTGCCGCTGCTGTCGACCGAATACGGCGCCGGCGCCGCCGAGATCTCCACCATCATGACCGCCGGCACGCTGGCCATTGCGCTGACCGCGCCGTTCACCGGCACGGTCGCCGACGTGCTCGGCCGCAAGCGCGTCATCGTCGCCGCCATGCTGATCGTGGCGGTGCCGACGATCATGGCGGCCATGGCGCCGACGCTTCCCGCGCTGATCTTCTGGCGTTTCATACAGGGCCTGGTGCTGCCGCCGATCTTCGCCGTTACCATCGCCTATATCGGCGACGAATGGCCGGCGCACGAGGCGACCGCCGCCGCCGGCGTCTACACCTCGGGCGCCAGCCTGGGCGGCTTCAGCGGACGTTTCGTCACCGGAATTCTGTCCGACCTCATCGGCTGGCGCGAGGCCTTCGTGGTGCTGGCGCTGATCAGCGTCGCCGGCGCGCTGGCGGTGGCGCTGCTGCTGCCGCGCGAGCGCAAGTTCGTCCGTTCGGAAGGCCTCGTGGCCTCGGGCAAGCAGATGCTGCGGCATTTCCGCAACCCGCAACTGCTGGCGACCTACGCGGTCGGCTTCGGCGTGCTGTTCAATTTCATCGCCACCTTCACCTACATCAGCTTCCGGCTGGCGGCGGCGCCATACAATTTCTCCCCGACCGCGCTCGGCGCGATCTTCGTGGTCTATCTGGTCGGCTCGGCGATGGCGCCGCTCATCGGCATGGCGGTCGGCCGTTTTGGGCGCCGCCATTTCATGATCGGGACCATCGCGCTGTGGATCGTCGGCATCGCGCTGACGCTGCTGGCGCCACTGTGGGCGATCCTGCTCGGTCTGACCTTGTGCGCCACTTGCGGGCTGCTCTGTCAGGGGGTGTCGACCGGCTATGTCGCCGTCACCGCGCAGGCCGGACGCTCGTCGGCGGTCGGGCTCTATGTGACGAGCTTCTATGTCGGCGGCAGCTTCGGTGCCGCCTTGGGCGGCATCGCCTGGACGCTGGCCGGCTGGCCGGCCTGCGTCGCCATGGTGGCGCTCATGCTGGCGATCATGGCCGTCATCGTCATCACCGCCTGGACGCGCACCTCCGCGCCGGTGCCGCCGAGCCCGATCGAGCCGGCGGAGTAAATAGTCCGCTCATTCCCGCGCTAACGGCAGAAAATTGCGCCTGTGCAATGTTGCAACTAGGCGTGGTGACAATCCGCCACATCGGCCATAATCTTGCCGAGCAAAAATCGGGATCAAGCCCGGCAGCAACAAGGAATGAGCCCGTGGCAACGCTCTTCTCCCGGCCCTGCACCTCGGCGCTTTGCAACTGCGCTTCGCCAAATGGCGGCACAAGTGACGGCATAAGCCGCCGCGGTGTGCTGACCGGCGGCAGCGCCGCGCTCGCCACCAACGCCCTCCCGCGCTTCATCGCCGAAGCCGTGGCGCAGACGCCAGCGACACGCATCGACGTGCATCACCACGTCGCCTCGCCGAGCTGGCTCGATGCGGCCAAGAGTCTAAGAAAAGGCAATGCACCGATCTTGAACTGGTCGGTACAAAAATCGCTCGACGACATGAACCAAGGCGGCGTTGCCACAGCCATCACGTCGCCAGCCCCGCCCGATTTGCGCGGTCTCGATGCAGCAACCATGGCGCGGGTGGCGCGCGAATCGAACGACTACGCTAAGAAGCTCGAAATTTCGTATCCGGGCCGCTTCGGCACCTGGGCGATGCTGCCGCTGCCTTTTGTCGACGAGAGCCTGAAGGAAATCGAATACGTTTTCGACACCCTCAAGGTCGACGGCGTCGGCTGCATGACCAGCTACGGCGACAAATGGCTGGGCTATGCCGAATTCGAGCCGGTCTGGGCGGAGCTTAATCGCCGCAAGGCCACGGTCTACACGCACCCGACCACTCCGAGCTGCTGCGTCAATCTGTTACGCGAGGTCAACGACGCCTTCATCGAATTCGGCGCCGATACGGCACGCGCGATCTTCACCGTGGTCTACGGCGGCGTGGCGGACAGATATCCCGACATCAACTGGATCTGGTCGCACGGCGGCGGGGCCTTGACGGGCCTTGCCGAACGTTTTCTGGAGCGACCGCTGCGCTTTCCTCCCCATAAAGGCAAGTTCACGCGCGGACAGGTGCGGAACCAACTGCGCCGTTTCTACTACGACACCGCATTGGTCGCGAACGAGATACCCCTGTCGGCCATGGTCAAGCTGATGCCCATCTCGCAAATCGTCTACGGCACCGACTTCCCTTACGAGCCCGCTGCCGGTTACGACCGTGGCCTTGCGGCCTTCTTCAACAGCGGCGACCTCAAGGCCGTCTACCGGGACAACGCGCTACGGCTGATCCCGCGGCTGAAACAGGCGTAGCGGTTCGCCGGAAGCACCGGCGGAACTGGGATGCCATTGCGGGCGGTAGCCACGCGACAACACGGCGAGGATCGATGGCGGCGTGAGCACGTCGACCTGGCCGGAGCGCGGGCGCGGTTTCGTGCCGGCATAACCGGACGGCGTCCAGCGCAGCAGGCGCTGGCCGCGCACAGCATAGGCGTTGCCGTCGATCGCGATCATGGCGCCGTCCGGCAAATCGTCAATGCCGCGACGATGCATGCGTTTGTCTTTGCCGGCGAGCCGCTCGGCGTGCAGCACATCGTCCATGGCGGCGGCGCTCGCGCGTCGTTGCTTGTTGGAAAACAGCGCGGCGAAATGCTCCGCATCCTTGCGCCGGCATTCGAAGCAAGGCCGGTGACCGGCGGCCAAGGCCGTCACCTCGTCGAGGAAGAACAGCTCGCTGTAGCCCTCGCCCCACACATCGCGGTGGCGGTCGTTGAATTCGAGCTTGCAGCAGATCCACTGCTTGCTGGTCCAGCGCCGCGCGCCGAGCTGGCGTTCGTCGTCATGCAGCCGCCCGCCGCGATTGCCCATCAGGAGCCCGCGCGCGGGCCTGGCGAACAGTTCGCCGAAGGGTGAGACACGGCTTTGCAGCGGCATGGCGGAAGTCTAGCACGCGCTCACTTTGACTTCATGGCGAGCAACATCCGGCGCGACCGATGAGACGAAATGCAATCCCGTCAGAGCCCGGCGGCGCGCACCGCGGCCGCGACCGCAACGCCCACGATCACCGCGGCGAAGTCGCGGCGCACAAAGATCATGGCCAGGCCGGCGGCCACGACCGCACACAGCGCGCTCACGCCGCCGCGCAGCAATAGCGGCGCGACGGTGGCGGCAATGATGGCGCCCGGCAGCGCGTCGAACACGCGTCGCACGCGTGGGCCGATGGTAACGCGCCCCATCAGCCAGTAGCCGCCGGCGCGGGTGAGATAGACCGCGACGGTCATGGCGAATATCACCATGATATAGCCGAACGGATCGCGCTCAATCATCGGTCAAACCGCCCACGAGGCTGCCGGCCAAAGCGCCGATGACCACATACCAGAAGCCGCCGAACAACTGATCGCTCAAAATGGCGGCACCGCCGGCGACAATCCAACCGATCGCGCGGCGCGGACCCGGCCAAAGCGACACCATCATCGCGGTGAAGAATGCCGGCATCACCATGTCCAAGCCGAAGCGGTGCGGATCGGCCGTGGCGCCGAGCCAGAAGCCGGGCGCGATCGACACCACCCACACCACCCAGCAGGTGGCCGCGCTGCCGAAGATGAAGCCCGGATCGTTGCCGCCATTGCGCTGATAGCGCAGGGCCAAGAGCCACGGCGGCTCAATCACGAAATGCATGAAGGGATAGACCTGAACAGCCGGCAAGCTGACGAGCAGAGGACGCATCGAGGCGCCGATAAGAAGGAAACGCGAGCAGATCACGAAGGTCACGGTCGCGGCGGCGAAAATCGTGGCGGCCGTGAGCTCCTGCGGCCAAGCGTCGACGACGATGAGCTGAGCGACCCCGGCAAAGACGAAGGCACTCATCACCTCGGCCTCGAACAGGCTGAAGCCTTTACGGGCAGCGACGGTACCGAAAGCTATGCCGAAGGCGAACAGGCCTGGCATCAGCGGCAGTGTGGCGATGACGCCTTCGCGGAAGGCGCCGAAGGTCCAATGCGGAGAGAAACTCTTGCTCATGATCCGGGGAGACCTAACGCAGGCAGGCGCACGCGGGAAGCCATAAAAAAGAACGCCCGCCATGTGGCGGGCGTCTTTCACTTTAGCGATCGCGCGCTTCCCGCCCGTGAAAGACCCTCAAGATGACGACGCGGTCGCGGTCCAACCTATATTGAAAGACATAAGCGGCGTTGAGGACCCGCAATACAACCTGCCGATACTCCGGCCGACCGAAGATTGAGTGACCGAGCAGCGGATTTTGCAGGAGAATGTTGGCCTTTTCCAGCAAATCGCGGGCGACGATTGCCGCCATAGCCGGATATCGGTCGTGCAGAAAAATTGGGCGAAGCGATCAAGATCGGCGATGGCCGCTTGCGACCATTCAACCTTCATCGACCAGACCAGGGCCGGAAGTCCGCCGTGCCCCAGCTCTTAAGCCAGCGCTCGACCTCGGCATGCGCAACAGTCGGCTCGCCGCGTTCGATCGCAGCCCAGCGACGGTCCAACTCGGCGAGCGCAGCGTCGTCGACAGCGAGTGGCACAAGCTCGGCCACGACCTGCGCGACGCTCACGCCGCGCTCCGCCGCGCGCTCCTTCAGCACTGTCGCTGTGTCGCCGTCGACCTCAATCGATTCCGTTTTCGCGCTCATGGCCAAAGATTAATCTCGGCACAGGCTTGGTCAAGCTTCCTGCTGCCCCCAGAAACGAGATGGCCGGGAGATTTATGCCCGGCCATGACGAATTTGACCTGTTAGCCCTGCGGCTGCGGCGCCACGTCGCCGGTCGGCGCATCCGGCCGCGGGCGCGGCTTGCCGGCCGGCGGCACGGCGGACGAGCGCGGCGTGGTCGGCTCGATCACCGACTCGCGTACCGGGCGCTTGCCCTCGAGCAGGTCCTTGATCTCGTCGCCGGTCAGCGTCTCGAATTCCAACAGGCCCTTGGCCAGCATTTCCAGGTCGGCGCGCTTGTCGGTGAGCACCTTGGTGGCTTCGGCATTGCCGGCCTCGACCAGTTTGCGCACCTCGGCGTCGATGGTCTGCGCGGTCGCTTCCGAGATGTTCTGCTGGCGCGACACCTGATAGCCGAGGAAGACCTCGTCTTGGTTCTCGCCATAGGCGACGGTGCCGAGCTTGTCGGACAGGCCCCAGCGCGTGACCATCAGGCGGGCGAGCTTGGTGGCCTGCTCGATGTCGCTAGCCGCGCCGGAGGTCACCTTCTCGCGGCCGAACACCATTTCCTCGGCGACGCGCCCGCCCATCATGATGGCGAGACGCG
>JACQDO010000314.1 GCA_016201085.1 Hyphomicrobiales bacterium
GCCGTCGCCTTTGCCGGGCGTCTCGACTACCGGCGCTATGGCTGGCTGGATCGACAGATCATCCGCTTCATCATGCTATTGACGGGGGGCCCGACCGACCCCGACACTTGCATCGAATTTACGTCTTGGCCCGCGGTCGACGAATTCGCCACCCGCGTCGCCGACCTGCACCGGAGCAGGTGACTGCTATGCCGTCCTGCTGTCCGTTGATCTCAATCAATGCCCAGCGCGGCGCTTTGTCGACAGTGCGGCCCAATTCACACCGGCTTTTCAAGGGGATTTGCTATGAATGCGCCTGATCGGGCGGGAAACCGCGCGACTGCCAATGAGGCGGTTCGCGGCATAGCGCTGTTGCGCGATCCGTTGCTCAACAAAGGCACGGCATTCACCGAGCAGGAGCGCGACCGACTTGGCCTGCGCGGCCTGCTGCCGGCACATGTGCAGTCGATGAAAGCGCAGGCCGAGCGCGTGATGACCAATCTGCGTAACCTGCCCAATGACCTGGAAAAATATGTGGCGCTCAATGCGCTGCATGACCGCAACGAGGCGCTGTTCTTCCGCATCGTGTGCGACAACATCGATGAGATCCAGCCGCTCATCTACACCCCGACCGTGGGGCTCGCCTGCCAGAGGTTTGGCCACATCTTCCAACGGCCGCGCGGTCTGTTCATCGGCGCAAAAGATCGCGGACGCATCGCCGATCTGCTGCGCAACTGGCCCTATCCGGCCAAGCTCATCGTCGTCACCGATGGCGAACGCATCCTCGGTCTGGGCGATCTTGGCGCCAATGGCATGGGTATTCCGGTCGGTAAGCTCTCGCTCTATGCGGCTTGTGCCGGCATTCATCCGACGCTTTGCCTGCCGGTGATGCTGGATGTCGGAACCAACAATGAGACGCTGCTGAACGATCCGTATTATGTCGGTCTGCGCCAGAAGCGCGTCACAGGCACAGCCTACGAAGAGTTCGTCGACGAATTCGTGACCGCGGCGCGCGAGGTTTTTCCCGGCGTGCTGATCCAGTTCGAGGATTTCGCCAACCACAACGCCTTCCACCTGCTGCGCAAGTATCGCGACAAGATCAACGTGTTCAACGACGACATCCAGGGCACCGCGTCGGTCGCGCTTGCGGGGCTGTTCTCGGCCATGCGGATGACCGGCGGCAAGCTGAAGGACCAGACTATTCTGTTCTTTGGCGCCGGCGAGGCGGCGACCGGCATCGCCGAGCTCACCGCGTCGGCAATGGCGGCGGAAGGCCTGTCGGAAGCCGATGCACGCGCGCGCATTTGGCTCGTCGACTCCAAGGGCCTGGTGGTAAAGGACCGCGCCGGCCTCAACGCGGAGAAGGCGCGCTTCGCACATCCGCATGCGCAAGTCGGCGACTTCCTCTTGGCGATCAAGGCGCTGAAGCCGACCGCGATCATCGGCGTCGCCGCCGTCGGCGGCTCGTTCACCCCGGAGGTGTTGAAGACGATGGCGGAGCTGAACAAGCAGCCGATCATCTTCGCGCTGTCCAATCCGACTTCGAAGGCGGAATGTTCGGCGGAGGAAGCCTACAAGCACACCGACGGTCGCGCGGTGTTCGCCTGCGGCAGTCCGTACGACCCGGTTACCGTCAACGGCAAGACCTTCGTGCCGCGCCAGGGCAACAACTCCTACATTTTCCCAGGTGTGGGCTTAGGCGCGATCGTGAGCGGCACCCGGCTGGTGACCGACGAGATGTTCATGGCGGCCGCACATACGCTTGCCGAGTTGGTCACCGAAACGGATATTAGGCAGGGCAGCCTCTATCCGGCACTACCCCGCATCCGCGAAGTCTCGGCCCAAATCGCGGCGGCGGTTGCCAAGGTTGCCTACGATCGCGATCTGGCAGCGGAACAGCCGCCGAACGACCTGCTCGCATTGGTCCAGTCGCAGATGTACGACCCGCGCTACTAGTGCCCCGTTTCCGAAGTTCGTGATACATCGCGGCATCCTCTGACACGAACTTCGGAAACAAAGGGGCACTAGCAAGTCTAGGATTCTAGTGCCGCTTTTCGATTTGAAGTTCCTGAACGAGCGCGCTGCAAGTGCTGCAGGAACTTCAAATCGGCGGCACTAGCGTAGCAGCCGCCTTCCGGAGAAATACGGAGGTGCGTGGCCAGCAAAGGGCCGCGCCGATTGACCTATATCAAGGGGTGCCCTCCCGCGATGTTATCTAATACCGCTCAACTCCATGACGAGGAACGCGGATCGAAGGAGAGCGATATGTCGGCCCAGCCCGTTGCACAAAAGCGCCGCTCGCCGGCCCAGATCGTTTCGGAGTGGTGGCAGGCGTGGACCGGCTTCAATCCGGCCTATTCCGATCTGTCCTGCTGCGCGCAGGAAGAAGTCGACCGCATCGCGTATGATATCGGCGTGTCCGCTTCCGAGCTGCGCAAGCTCGCCACGCTTGGTCCGAATGCAGCCGACCAGTTGCTGGCTCGCATGGAGGAGCTCGGCGTGCACCCCGATGTGGTCGAGCGTGCCGAGCCGTCGACCTTCCACGATATGCAACGCGCCTGTTCGCTCTGCGACAGTCACAAACGCTGCGAGCAGGATCTCGCCAATCATTCGACCGGCCGGGCCTGGGAACACTACTGCGCCAATGCGTCGACGCTGAAGGTGCTCAGGACGATGCCGTGGCCGGGGCGGCGAGACCAGTAATTCGGCGCTAGCCGGTCCACAAAGCCGAATCGCCGGCCTATATTCCAACAAGTCGATTGGTAGTAACCGCCGGACGATCGAGACCGGTCGCCGGGGCTTGAGGATCACGCCGTGCTGATAGCATTTTTCGCGGACATTCACGCCAACCGGCAGGCATTCAGCGCCTGCTTGGCGCAGGCGCGAGATCGTGGCGCCGAGCGGTTCGTGCTGCTCGGCGATTATGTGGGCTATGGCGCCGATCCGGACTGGACGGTCAACACCGTCATGGATCTCGTCGACAAAGGCGCGGTGGCAATTCTCGGCAATCATGACTGCGCCATCAATAACGCGCGCGAGCAGATGAATGCCGAAGCCCAGATTGCGATCGAGTGGACCAGCGGCGAGCTGGGCACCGCTCAGCGGCGATTCCTCGCGCAGCTGCCGCTCACGTGGGAGGAGGACGATCGTCTCTACGTCCACTCCGAAGCGAGCAATCCGAAGAACTGGATTTACGTGAAAAGCGTCTCGGAGGCTGCGCGCAGTCTTAGCGTGACACCCGCCCAGGTCACATTCTGCGGGCACATTCATCAGCCGGCGCTCTACTCCATGTCGGCGACCGCGAAAATGACGTCGTTCACGCCGACGACCGGCTTTGCCATACAGCTGCTGCCCGGCCGGCGTTGGCTTGCGGTTCTCGGCTCCGTCGGGCAACCGCGCGACGGCAACCCGGCCGCCTCTTATGCCATGTTGGA
>JACQDO010000296.1 GCA_016201085.1 Hyphomicrobiales bacterium
CACGCATCAGAACACCGCGCTGTTCGCTACCGTGCCGGCGACGCTGCGGCTGTCGAATGTGGTGCGCATCAACCTCAATGCCGGCTGGCAGTGGGACCGGCTCGCCGACCGGCATTACGTCACCTACGGCGCCGGCGCCGACTGGCGCACGCCCGATAATGTCTGGACGCTGACCGGCGAAGTGTTCGGCCAGTTTGGGCCGCGCCAAGACGCCATCGGCGTGACCGAGCCGCGCTTCCAGCTCGGCCTGCGCTGGCGGCCGATCGACGACTTCAATCTCGACGTCATTTACGGCCGCAATATCACCGGCGAGAACGCCAACTGGATCACGGTCGCCACCGTGGTGCGGTTCAAGGTGGGGCAGTGACGGCATCCCTCCCTCCGGCAAAGCGGGGAGGGATGACGCATGCCGCCGGTGTCAACCGGCCGGCGCGCAGACGCCGGTGTGATCCAACTGCACCTTGTGGGCCTGGCGGACGCAGTCGTTGCCGTAGGTCTTGCCGTCGCAGCCGCACACCGGCTTGTAAATCAATGTGCAGACGGTCGGCACCACGATGCAGACGCCCACGCGCTCCATGAACCGGCACTGGCCCGCCTTGTAGTCGCAATATTGCGCGCCGGGACACATGACGCCGGCGACGCCGCCGCAGGTTTTCGCCGCCGGCTTGGCCGACGCGCCGTTCATGGCGAGCAGCCCCAGCCCGGCGATCAAGGCGGCGGCCGTAACGATGTGACGATGAATTCGCATCCGCCCCTCCTGTGGATACGTCGTGTTATTTCGGCGGCCGGCAGCGGCCGTCGTGGTTCTTGGAGACCTGGGCGGTCTGGCGGACGCAGTCGTTGTCATAGGTCTTGCCGTCGCAGCCGCAGACCGGCTTGATATTCTTCGGACAACCCTGCGGGACCTTGACGCAGGTGCCGGCGATGTCGATCACGTTGCAGCGGCCGGCCGGATGCTGGCAGAACAGCCCGGCGTCGCATTGGATGCCGGGGAAACCGCCGCAAGTTTTGCCGGGGCCGACCGCGGATGCGCCGGCCGCCGCCAGCAGCAGCAGGGTCAGCGCGCAGGTCAGTGTCGCCGCCAGGCGGCGTAAGCCGTTCATGGTCATGCCGTCCTCCCATGGAATGTTGGCAAGTGCAACCATAGGTTACATCAATTCTGGCGCCAGGGAAATGGGCCGTGTCGCGCGGTTTTGAACCTTTGCGCGCGGGTCTGCGACCAAGCTAGACTCCGTCATTCAGCAAGGGGGCTTCCCATGACCATGAGATTCGTTGCCGGCGCCGCGCTCGCGGCGGCCGTGTTCGCCAGCGCCGCGCCGGCTTCGGCCGAGACGCTGTTCAAGATCGTCACCGTCAAGGACGAGATCGTGGTCGGGCTCAACGACGCCGAACTGAAGGAACTGGGCGGCGACGCCGGCGGCATTGCCAAAGCGATCGCGGCCAAAGGCTCGCTCACGCTCTGGCAATACGCCGTCACCAAGCAGGGCAGCGAGAGCGCGGTGGCGCCGCGCGCCAAGATCGGCGTGCTGGCCAACACCTCGCTGCGCGTCGAGCCGTACAAGCAGCCGTTCAAGGTGCTGCCGCACGAGTAGAATTTCTTCTTCCCTTGCGCGATGCCCGGCGCCTCTCGGCGCGCCACCCGGACAATGCGTCCCCGATATCGCTCAATGTGGGCACCGCTTGCCGGCGGACAATGACGCCGCGCTATGGGTTGGTGCACTTGCCGTCGTGCCGTTTGGATACCTTGGCCTGCATGCGGACGCAGTCGTTGGCGTAGGTCTTGCCGTTGCAGCCGCAGACCGGTTTGTAGTTGCGCGGGCAGGCGAATGGCACCGCCGCGCAGGCGCCGGGCAGCATGCTGGTGCATTGCCCGGCCGCATGCTGGCAGAACTCGCCGTGGCCGCACAGCACATTGCCGATGAAGCCGCCGCAGCTATCGCCGACCTTGGCCGAGGCGCCGGCCGGTGCCAGCAGAAGGGCAAGCGCAAAAATCAACATCGCCGTGACGCGATGCAAGCATGATGTCATGTTCGCCTCCCCGAGTTATGTGTTTTATTGCAACCATAGGTTACAATGAATTCGGCGGCGTGGGAATGGGGTGTGGCGCTCGGGCGGGGACGGGCGCAGCGCGGGCAGAAGCCGACGCGGAAGGCGCAGGCATTGTAGCCCGGATGGAGCGAAGCGACATCCGGGGCTGCATCGAGGTGTTTCCCGGATTTCGTTGCGCTCAATCCGGGCTACGCTTGCTCGGAGTGTCAAGCCCGGGCATGACGGAAGGTGATTGCAGCGAAACCCATAACCCGGGCTTGTCCGCTTATCTCATTTTTGCTATATAGGTTTCATGCGCTGGACGGTGGAAATCTTCAGTGCGACCGTCGCTGCGGAGATCGCGGCGTTGCCGAGGGATATGGGCACGCGCCTCGCCCGGTTCGTTAACGTGATCCAGGAGTTCGGATTTGAAGCGTTGCCGCGCGACAGCGTCAAGCATCTCGAAGGCAAGTTGTGGGAGCTGCGCATGACCGGGCGGGACGGAATTTCCCGCGCCATTTATGTCACGGCGAGCGGCCGCCGCGTGGTGATCTTGCGCGCGTTTGTGAAGAAGACACAACAGACGCCGGCGCGGGAACTCGACATCGCGCGGCAGCGCGCCAAGGAGGTCAGATGATGAAATTCAGCACGCTGCACAAGAAACTGATGAAGGACCCGGAATATCGCAGGGAATATGACGCGCTGGAGGAGGAGTTCGCGCTGATCGCCGCGGTGGCGAAGGCGCGCGCGCGCGCGGGGCTCAGCCAGGCGCAACTCGCCAAGCGCATGAAGACGACGCAAAGCGCCATCGCGCGGCTGGAAAGCGGGCGCGGCAAGCCTTCGACGCGCACGCTCTCACGCTTCGCCAAGGCGACCGGGCATCGGCTGAAGATCAGCTTCGAGCCGGTAAGAGGGAGTAGGGCGCGTTAGCGAATTTTCATTCTTCGTCATGGCCGGGCTTGTCCCGGTGACGACAAGGCTTTGATGGCCCGTCCACCCATGGTATATTAAATATATGACGAACCTTCTGCGCGATACGATCAAACAGGTCGAGCAATTGCCGGACGGCGAGCAGGATGCCGCCGCTGTCGCCATGCTCGATTATCTGGCGCACAAGCGCGATCTGCGCGTCTCCGACGAGCAGCTTGCCGAAATCCGCCGCCGCCGCGCCGATCCGAACCGCAAGCTCGTCTCGCACGAGGAGGCGCGCGCGCGCATCAAGCGGCTGGGCGCGTGAAGCTCGTCTTCGACGAGCTGGCGCTCGTCGATCTCGAAGCCATTTATAACTGGATTGCAAAAGACAACCCCGCCGCCGCCAAGGCGGTGGTTGAGCGTGTATTCGCGAGCGCCGAACATCTCGCCTCGTTTCCGCACATGGGGCACGCCGGGCGCGACGAGGGCACGCAGGAATGGGTCGTGCCGCGGCTGCCTTATATTGGGTTTATGAGATTCATGCCGAGCGTGAGGAAGTGATCGTTGTCGCCGTGGTTCATGGGGCAATGGATAGGGAGAACGATCGCGACGCGTGATCCGCCTCATCCTGAGGAGCGCCGTCAGGCGCGTCTCGAAGGATGGGGCGGCCTCGTCCTTCGAGACGCATCGCTAAAGCGATGCTCCTCAGGATGAGGCCGGGAGGGATCGCGCAAGTCTCGTAGCCCGCATGCAGCGAAGCGGAATGCGGGACAGGTGCCGACAAGAATCCCGGATTTCGCTGCGCTCATCCGGGCTACGCTTGCTTCGATAAACAAAGGGGCATTACCCCCAGCCTCGCTCATGTAGCCGTGCAGATCTGTTTCTGCCCAGCTCGCGCTGGAACTCCAACTTGATGTCGCTCCTGCAGCATTGGCGAAATAATGTTTGAAGTGCTCTAGACCTCGTTGCCGGTCTACTTGGGCAACGACCTTGCCAATTAGATTAAGAAAATCGTCCTGCACGCCTTGCGCGATAGCGCCCGGCGAATGAAACCGCCATGTCGGATTGAATTTCAGCACGGTGCCGCCCTTTTCGCCCTGGCCTTTGCAAAGGCTTTGGCAAACGCAATTTTATGCTACTTGAATGCGTGACACGAACATATCGAGATTGTCCCCCATGAACGCCCCCACACCGATCCCCACGCCCGCCGCCGTTCCGCCCTACCATCACATCCCGCTGTTCCCGCTCGGGCCCGACAGCACCAAATACCGCAAGATCACCAGCGACGGCGTGCGCGTCGAGAAGGTGATGGGCAAGGACGTGGTGGTGGTCGAGCGTGAGGCCATGCGGGCGCTGGCGGAAGCCGCCTTCATCGACATCAACCACCTGCTGCGGCCGGACCACCTCAAGCAGCTCGCCAAGATCCTCGCGGACCCGGAAGCATCCAACAACGACAAGTTCGTCGCCTACGACTTCCTCAAGAACGCCAATATCGCGGCCGGCGGCGTGCTGCCGATGTGCCAGGACACCGGCACCGCCATCATCATGGGCAAGAAGGGCCGCCTGATCTTCACCGACGGCTCGGACGAGGCGGCGCTGTCCGAGGGCGCGCGCGACGCGTACCTGAAGAAGAACCTGCGCTATTCGCAGCTGGCGCCGGTCTCCATGTTCGAGGAGACCAACACCAAGAACAACATGCCGGCGCAGGTGGAGATTTATGCGGAAGGCGAGGACGCCTACAAGTTCCTGTTCGTCGCCAAGGGCGGCGGCTCGGCCAACAAGACCTTCCTGTTCCAGGCGACGCCGTCGATCCTCACGCATGAAAGAATGCTGGCGTTCCTGAAGGAGAAGATTTTGACGCTCGGCACCGCGGCTTGCCCGCCCTATCATCTGGCGGTGGTGATCGGCGGCACCTCGGCCGAGCTGAACCTGAAGACGGTCAAGCTCGCCTCCACGCACTACCTCGACGCGCTGCCGACGCAGGGCTCGGAGGACGGCCATGCCTTCCGCGATCTCGAGATGGAAGCGGAAGTGCTGAAAATGACGCAATCCACGGGCGTCGGCGCGCAGTTCGGCGGTAAATATTTCTGCCACGACGTGCGCGTAATTCGGCTGCCGCGGCATGGTGCGTCATTGCCGATTGGCATCGGCGTGTCCTGCTCGGCCGACCGCCAGGCGCTCGGCAAGATCACGAAGGACGGCGTCTTCCTTGAAGAACTTGAGCACAATCCGGCGCAGTACCTGCCGGCCATCGACATGAAAAAGCTCGGCGGCAAGGTGGCCACGCTCGACCTGCGCCAGCCGATGCAGGAAATTCTTGCGGAGCTGAGCAAGCATCCAATCAAGACGCTGGTGAAGCTCAACGGCACGCTGATCGTGGCGCGCGACCTGGCGCACGCCAAATTGCGCGAGCGGCTGGAGCGCGGCGAGGGCCTGCCGGATTATTTCAAGAACCATCCGGTGTATTACGCCGGCCCGGCCAAGAC
>JACQDO010000297.1 GCA_016201085.1 Hyphomicrobiales bacterium
CGACCAGCAGAAGAAGGTCGGCACGCTGTCGGGCGGCGAGCGTAACCGCGTGCATCTCGCCAAGATGTTGCGCTCGGGCGCCAACCTGCTGCTGCTCGACGAGCCGACCAACGACCTCGACGTCGACACGCTTCGGGCACTGGAAGAGGCGCTGGAGGATTTCGCCGGCTGCGCCGTCATCATCAGCCACGATCGCTGGTTCCTCGACCGCATCGCCACGCACATATTGGCGTTCGAGGGCGACAGCCATGTCGAGTGGTTCGAGGGCAACTTCCAGGACTACGAAGCCGACAAGATGCGCCGGCTGGGGCAGGACAGCATCATCACGCACCGGGTGAAGTATAAGAAGTTTTCGCGGTGATTTCTCGACCCTCATGGTGAGGAGCCCGCGAAGCGGGCGTCTCGAACCATGCAGGCCCGGGCCTTATCCCTGGATCAAGTCCGGGGCCTCATCCTTCGAGACGCGCGTTCCGCGCTCCTCAGGATGAGGGTCAACATTAGCGCCGCCCGGTCATCCCCGCGAAAGCGGAGATCCAGTACACCGTGTCCGCGTGGCAAAATGACGCCTCAGGTTCTGGACGCCGCGAAGCTCTCGCTCACCCCTCCGGCGCGATCAACTCGACCTCCGGAAAATACGTTCGGTAGGGGCGCGTATCGCGCGTCAAGATCGGTGAACGCGTGACCTGCGCGTGTGCGCCGATGAAGAAATCGGGCAGCACGTTCGATCTCGATCCCCCCGCGGTGCGGTACTTCCGAAAGGCCTGGCCGGCGGCGAATAGTCCCGCCGTTGGAATGCGCTCGAAGGCGATGAGCAAGTCATGCAAGGCGCCTTGCACGTCGGCTTCGGTGCGCAGACGAGCCGACAACTCGGCGAACACGATTTCATTGGTGGCCAGTGTGTCGCCGCGATGACAGTCGTGCAGACGGTCAATGGACCAGGCCTGCCATTCGGAGGATGGCGTCAGCACGTCGGCAATGACATTGGTGTCGACCAGGATCATCGGCGCTTAGGCTTGCGTCGTGGATTGAAGCCTGGATCGAGATCGGGATCGCCCCGCATCTCTCTCATGAACTCGTCGGTCGTCATCTTGTCGCGGATCAAGCCTTGCTTCGCCAGGGCGTAGAGACGCGCTTTGTAGTCGTCATCCGCGCGCGGTTTCTCAATTAAAACACCTGATCCGATCGCGCGTACGTCAACTTTGTCGCCCGGCTTGATGCCGGCGGCCTCGCGCACTTTCTTCGGCAGAGTGACCTGGCCTTTGACGGTGACGGTGGTCGTCATATTTCGGTTCCGGTAATACTTTTATCTAAAGTAATACCAAAGGGGGGGGCCTGTCAAACTAAAGTCGGTTTTGACGCTATCCGGAAAGCCTCGGCTCTTCGACAATCGCCTCATGATTCGCTTCGTACTCGCTGTGATGCTCTGCCTTGCCGCGGCTCCTTCTTTCGCCGCCGACGCTGCCTTTCAGCAATGGCTGCAATCGACCTGGCCCGACGCACAAGCGCTCGGCGTCTCGCGCGCCACCTTCGACGCCGCCACGCAAAATCTCGAGCCCGATCTCTCGCTGCCCGATCTCGCCATCCCCGGCCGGCCGGAAAAGCAGCCGCAGCAGGCCGAGTTTGTGCAGACGCCGGGACAATATCTGCGCGAGGCGAGCTTCGATCGCCTGGCCGCGCGCGGCAAACAGCTCGCCGTGCAATATCGCGATACGCTCGCCCGCATCGAGAAGACCTTCGGCGTGCCCGGCAACGTGGTGCTGGCGATCTGGGCGCGCGAGACCGATTACGGCGGCTACGCGTTGCCGCTCGACGCCATCCGCACGCTGGCGACGCAGGCCTACGTGGGCAAACGCAAGGATTTCTTCCGCAACGAATTCCTCACCGCGCTGAAGATGCTGCAGGACGGGACCCCACGCGCCGACATGCGCTCGTCCTGGGGCGGCGCCCTCGGCCTCACCCAGTTCCTGCCGTCGGAATACTACAAACACGCGGTCGATTTCGACGGCGACGGCCGCGCCGACATCTGGCATTCGGTGCCGGACGCGCTCGCCTCGGCGGCCAAGCAGCTCGCCGGCAAAGGCTGGCGCAAGGGCGAGCGCTGGGCCTACGAAGTGCGCGCGCCGCAGGGCGCCGATTGCTCGCGCGGCGTGCCGGAGATCGCCCGCCCGATCCGCGAATGGATCAGGCGCGGTTTCGTACCGGCTTACGACCGCAAGCTCGGCGTGCGTGAGCTCGCGCTCAAGGCTTCGCTGTTGCAGCCGGAAGGCAGTTACGGGCCGGCGTTTCTGACGACGAAAAATTACTACGTGATCAAGGACTACAATTTTTCCGATCTCTACGTGCTGTTCGTCGGCCACCTGAGCGACCGCATCGCCGGCGGCAAGCCGTTCGAGACGCCGTGGAGCAAGAACGCGCAGCTCAAAACCAGCGAAGTCGAACTGATGCAGCAGAAGCTGGCCGCGCTCGGGCTCTACCAGGACAAGATCGACGGCAAGGCCGGCCTGCTCACGCGCGCGGCGCTCGGTGCTTATCAGAAGGCCAACCGCCTGACGGTCGACTGCTGGCCGACCGCGACCGTGCTCGATCACATGAGGCGTTAGTTTAATCCGTCACCCTGAGGTGGCCGCCGAAGGCGGCCCTCGAAGGGCGACGGCCAATGCTTCGAAGAACTTGGCCGTTCATCCTTCGAGGCGCGCAAGAGCGCGCACCTCAGAGCGTGTGAATCTTCTGACGTCGTAGCGCGAGTGTAGCGGATCGCGCGTCGAATGTGTTTCCTTGCGATAGTTGATTCGCGGGAGAAGGCGATGGCTGGTGACGAACTGTTC
>JACQDO010000298.1 GCA_016201085.1 Hyphomicrobiales bacterium
GAGCGCCTTGTCGACACCATTGACGGTCGTCACCAACAGGCGGCCGCCGCGGTGGCGCGGCAGCCAATCGATTGTCCGTAAGCGCTCTTCAATTTGCTGCGTGTTGCAATCGCCGTACATGGCGACGAACAAAGGCTCGAAACGCACGCGTCCGGGATCGCTGTTCGGTTGCGGCTGACGCGGCGCCGTTCCCGCCGGATAGGCGGCGTAGAACATGTCGTCGATGTCGGGCCGCGTCAGCAGTTGGTCGAAGCTCTTGCCGGTTGAGCGGTCGGAAATGGCGAACCTGCGGCCGTCCTTCATGATCAGATATTGTTCGTCGACCCCCTCGATCCAATCCGGATAGACTGCCACCAAGCGATTGAGGCGATCCTTGAGATCGGGTGGCGGCGCGCCGTAGCTCTCTGCGGCTTGCAGCGGATGTATCGGGGAAAACAGCAACGCGCCGGCGATCAGCAGCGCGGCCCGCAAGCGCGTCACCGGCCTTCTCGCGCCCAGGTGGCGGCGAGCGAGCCGATCAGCAGCAGGAGCCCGATCAGCCCTGAAAAGATCGGCAGCACGCCGATGCCGCGCACCACGGTCACGTCGCGCATCTTCAGCCCGACCCAATCCTCGCCCTTGAAGGTGGTGCTCGATCGCACCGGCAGCACGCGCGGAATGTTGAGCGCGTTGCCGTCGGCCAGCCGCCGGGAGTCGCCGCCGGTGGCATTGGTCAGCGCATGCAGTACCTCGGTGGTCGAGGTGACCTCGGCGAATTCGCGCGGATTGGCGGGGCCGACATTGGCCAGCGCGGTGAGCTTGCCGTCGGTCGCCCGCCACAAGCCCAGCTCGTTGGCGGTGAGCTGCGAACGCCACAGGCCGGGCTCGACCGGCCGCAGATTGAGCGTGCGCGTGCTGCCGGCCGGCGAGGTGAGCGTCACGTCGCCGACGCTGTCGGCCATGCTCTGGCGCTGCACGGTGATGTCGCGGCCGCTGACGATCAGCCGCAGCGCTTCCTCTTCCAGATCGGGCTGTTTCATCAGCCAGTGCGACAGCCGCCGCAGCAGATCGAGATGCGGGCCGCCGCCTTCATAGCCGCGCGCCCACAGCCAGATGTGGTCCGACAGCAGCAGCGCCACGCGGCCTTCGCCCTCGCGCGCCAGCACCAAGAGCGGCTTGCCGTCGGGGCCCTGCATCACATTGGTGCCGGTGGTGCGCTTGATGTTGACCAGCCGGAACCAATGGCTCCAATGCGGCGGCTCGCTCTGCGAGCCTTCCAGTCCGCGCGTCACCGGATGGCGCATGCCCGGATCGGTGAGGCGGGCATGGAAGCTCGTCTCGGTGACGTCGCCGGTCGGCTCGGCCGGCAGGATCACGTCGAGTGGCGTGCGCCAGATGCTGGTGGGGCTCGCGTAATCGGGGCCGGCGGCGATCAGAACGGCGCCGCCCTCGCGCACATAGCGCGCGATGTTGTCGAAATAGACCATCGGCAGCACGCCCTGGCGGGCATAGCGGTCGAAGATGATGAGCTGGAACTCGGCGATCTTCTGCTGGAACAGTTCGCGGGTCGGGAAGGCGATCAGCGACAGCTCGTTGATCGGCGTGCCGTCCTGCTTTTCCGGCGGGCGCAGAATGGTGAAATGCACCAGATCGACGGAAGCGTCCGACTTGAGCAGATTGCGCCAGGTGCGCTCGCCGGCATGCGGCTCGCCCGACACCAGCAGGACGCGCAGCTTGTCGCGCACGCCGTCGATGTTGATCACCGCGCGATTATTGACTTGCGTGAGCTCGCCATCGAGCGCCGACGCCTCGATCTCGACGATGTTGGCGCCGGCATGCGGGATGTTGATGTTGACCTTGATGTCGGTGTGCACGGTGACGACGCGCTTCTCCAGCACCTCGCCGTCGCGCCGCACCGTCACCTCGGCGGCGCCGACCTTGGCGCCCTGATCCTCGATGCGGAAGCCGATCGTCTGCGATTGCCCGACGATGCCGAAACGCGGGGTTTGCGTCAGCACCACGCGGCGGTCGATCTCGTCCTTGTGGCCGGTGATCAGCGCATGCAGCGGCGCGGCAAAGCCCAGGGCGGCCGCGTCGGTCGGCACGTCGTGCACGCGGCCGTCGGTGATCAGAATAGCGCCGGCGACGCGGTCGGGTGGCACATCGGCGAGCGTCGAGGACAGCGCCGAGAACAGCCTGGTGCCGTCATGCTCGCCATCGGCTTGGCCTGCTTCCGCGACCCGCACTTCCAGGCCGGGAATACGCTTGAGCCGCTCGACCAGCGCGGCGCGCGCGGCTTCGGTCTGCGCGTTGCGCTCGCCGAAGCCTTGGCTCGGGCTCTTGTCGACGATGACGGCGACAACCGAGGGAATAGGGTCGCGGTCTTCCCGCGTCAAAGACGGATTGGCCAGCGCCAGCACCATCAGCGCCAAGGCCATGGCCCGCACCGGCGCGCCGCGGCTGCGCACGATCAGCAGCAGGATGGAGATCGCCACCGCCACGCCAAAGGCCGCCCACACCACGTAGGCGGGCAGCAGCGGAGCGAATGCGACGCCGAGGTTCATAGTCAACACACTAAAGTGCGAACGTGGCCAGCGCGCGAATATTCAAGGATTTTTCTGTCACGCGTCACTACCGTCATGTCAGCCTCGCGCGCCGTCGCGATAATGATGCGATCCGCCGGATCGTCTGGCGGCGAGCCGGGGAGGCCGCAGGAATTTGCAAGTATTTCGACAGACAATTGAGGCGTCGCCGCGGCCATTTTGGTGGTGGTCTGCCGAAACCAGTGGGCTACTGGTAAAGTGAAAGCAATCCGGCTTTTGCGAACAAGATTCGCGATCTCCCATGCGCTGATCGGCGACACATGCAAATTTCGACTAGCGAGCGCCTTTCGTGATTCCGGCGCCATATCCGCTCCATTGGCGAGCCAAAGGAGCGCGCAAGTGTCGAGCAAGAGGTCACTCATTGAGCAGCCTCCCTTCCTCAGCGTTCCATCTCTCGCCGGTCGGCTTCGTCAGATCGACTCCGGGCATGAAGGTAACGGTGCCGGCCATGCAGCCCCAAGGATCGGTCTTAGGCGACGGGGGAGGGGATGAGACCGAACGCTGAAATGTCACCTTGCGTTCAGCAAGGTCCACGGACTCCGTTCGCCAGCCAAATTTCATCCAAGCCCGCGCATGGGAGTGGCCGGTCGCGTTATTGCTCCACCAAGCCTCGTGTTCGTAGGCACTTTTCGGAAGTTTAAAGCCGAGGATACGCTCAATTTCTTTGAAGCTCATGCGGTGCAACGTGCCCCCCACTGAGCCAAGGAACTGCGGCAAAGGTTCGTACTTGCTCATGTCGTTTCCCTATCGCTGTCGTGCGATAGTAAGTAAACATATGAAGTTACTATTGTCAATAGTAACTCCTTACTGCCCCAGCCGTTCCAGCAGCGCCGGGATGTGCACCTGGTCGGCCTTGTAGTTGCCGGTGAGCGCGTACATCACGATGTTGACCCCGGCGCGGAAGGCGTATTCGCGCTGGCGCGGCTCGCCCGGCACCAGCGGCAGCATCGGCTGGCCGTCCGGGCGCATGGCCCAGGCGCCGGCCAGATCGTTCGAGGTGATCAGGATTGAGGTCACGCCGTCGCCGGCGCGCGCCGGGCGGTTGCTCAGTTCTTCGTCGTTTTCCGCTGGCAGCGCTTCGACCCAAAGCTGGCCGTTGGTGAAGCGGCCGGGGAAGTCACGCAGCAGGAAGAAGGTTTTTGTCAGTACGTGGTCGCGCGGCACCGGCTCGAGTTCGGGGATGTCGAGCGAGGACAGGATCGCGCGCAGCGCCACCATGCCGGGGCCCTGCATCTCGCCGCCGGGGCGGGGCGGCGCATCGATGGCGTCGCGGGTATCGAACAGAATGGTGCCGCCGCGCTTCATGTAACTGTCGATGCGCTCGAGCGCGGCCTGCGACGGCTTCGGCGCGGTCGTCGATACCGGCCAATAAATAATCGGGAAGAAAGCGAGTTCGTCGCGCGCCGGATCGAGGCCGATCGGCTCGCCGGCCTCCAGCGCGGTACGTTGCGCCAGGAACAGCGTGAGGCCTTGCAGGCCGGCTTTGCTGATGGCGTCGACCTCGGCATCGCCGGTGATGATATAGGCGAGGTGCGGCTGCTTCGTCGCCTGTAGCGCGAAGTCTTGCTGGCTTGCGCTGAGTTTTGGTGCCTGCTGCGGGGCGGCGGTTTGCGCCTGCGCCGGATTGTGCAGAGTCAAGCCGGCGAGCAGGCCGGCGATCAAAAGGCTCGCCGCCACGCGCCGGCGCGGACGCCGGTTGCTCAGGCCGCCGGACAGCCAGAACACCACCAGTGCGTCGAGCAGCAGCAGCGCCAGCGCCGCGAGGAAGATCGGCCCGCGCAGATCGAGCGGCTCGCCATGGCGATAGACGTCGAGGCGGGCATTGAGCGGCGACACATCGAGCGGCAGCGGCCGATCGGCGGGCGCCAGCGTATTGACCGCAACCAGGCCTTCGGGCGGGCCATAGAAGCCGGGTGGATGATCGGCGCTGGCGCGCTCGCTGAAATTGACCGGGATCGGCCGCGCGGTGGCCGGCGGCGTCGTGAACGCGCCGAAACCGTCGAGCACGCGGGTCGCCGGTACGACCTGGACCTGGCGGCTGCCGGCGCCGCTGGCACCGGCGCCAGCGCTGCCAACGCTGTCAGCGGTGCCAGCCGTGCCAGCCAGCGATACAATGCGCCGGAGCATGTCGACGAAGGCGCCGGACAGCGGCAGGTCGGACCAGCGGGTATCGGCGGTGACGTGGAACAGCACCAGCAGCCCCTTGCCCTGGCGCTGGGCGGTGACCAGCGGCGTGCCGTCGGAAAGCGTCGCCCAGGTGCGGTCGGTGAGCAGCGAATCCGGCTCCGCCAGCACCTGCCGCGTCACGGTGACGTCGTTGGGCACCGCCATGCCGTTGAACGGGCTGTCGCGCGCGAAACCGGCGAGATGCTGCGGCTTGTCCCAGCTCAGGCTGCCGCCGAGGATGCGGCCGCCGCGGCGCAGCTTCACCGGCACCAGGTTGTCGTCCTCGGTGGCGGCGAGATGCGGCCCGGCAAAGCGCACCAGCACGCCGCCCTCGTCGATCCACTTATCGAGACGCTCGCGCGCCTCGGCGACATTGCCGACGTCGGCCAGGATCAGCATCGGCAGGCGCTGGTCGAGGAAGCGCGTCACCGCTTCCGCCGGCCCGACGCCCTCGGCGAGGCGGACATCGGCGAATGGATTGAGTGCGCGCGCCAGGTAATAGGTCGCGCCCAGCAGCGGCTGCGAGCGGTCGGCGGTCGAGCCGGACACGATGCCGACGGTGCGGCGGCGCCAGCGCTTGTCGAGCAATTGCACGGCGCCGGCCGAATGTTCGCCGACGATCTCCAGGCGCGCCACGTCGTTGCGGATTTCGACCGGCAGGTCGATCACCGCCTCGGTCTCGCTCGCGTCGGACTGGAAGGCGAACGACGCCTCGCCGAGCGGCAGGCCCTTGAGATCGATGGCGCTGACCAGGCCGGCGTCGGCGCCGCCGGTCTGCGCGCGCAGCACCTTGACCGTCAGCGCGCCGGCGGCGTTGTCGGCGGCGGCCAGCGCATGCGCGATCGGAACGCCGCCGGCGACGATGGTCAGTTGATGGCCGCCGATAACGCGCTTGAGGCCCTCGACAAAAGCCGCGCCCTTGCCGAGATCGACGCTGTCCGACAGCCAGACGATCTCGACATCCTTGGCGAGGCCGAGGAAGCGCTCGATCAGCGGTAGCGCCTCGCTGCGGTCGATGCCGTGCGGCTTGGGCTTGAGCTGCTTGATCTGCACGCGCGCGGCGCCGGCGATCTGCAATGAAATATCGCGGGCGGTTTCCGACAGCGCCAGCACGGCGACGCCGCGATTGTCGGTCTCGGCACGCGCGATCAGCTCGTCGGCGGTGCGCAGCC
>JACQDO010000046.1 GCA_016201085.1 Hyphomicrobiales bacterium
ATGCATGCCCATGCGGCCGGCCAGCGGCGCATAGATCTCGAGCGTCTCCTCGGCGGCGCGGCGGCGCGCCTCGACCGGCATGTAACCGAGCGTGCGCATATTATGCAGGCGGTCGGCGAGTTTGATCAGCAGCACGCGCACATCGGCGGCGATCGCCAGCAGCAGCTTGCGCAGGTTCTCTGCCTGCTTGGCCTCCTTGGTGACCAAGTCGAGCTTTTTGAGTTTGGTTAACCCCTCGACCAGCCGGCCGATGTCGGGCCCGAACAGGCTGTCGATTTCGGCACGCGTGGCTTCGGTATCCTCGATGGTGTCATGCAACAGCGCGGCGGCGATGGTGGCGTCGTCGAGCTTGAGGTCGGTGAGAATGGCCGCCACCTCGATCGGGTGGGAGAAATAGGGATCGCCGGAGGCGCGCCGCTGCTCGCCATGCGCCTTCATGGCGTAGACATAGGCGCGATTGAGCAAGGCCTCGTTGGTTTTGGGATTGTAGCGGCGCACCCGCTCGATCAGGTCATATTGCCGCATTATTTGCTGCGGCTTCTTGCTGAGGACGTGTTTTTCAGCCGCCTGCGACGCGGGGGCAGCCGGTGGCACGAGCGGTGCCCGGATCGGGGACTGCTTTTGCATGCGCGGCAGATCGGAGCGCGTGCGGGTCATTCAGGGCCTCAAGACCGTCCAATGGCGCAAAATCGTCAAAGACGGCTAACTTCGCATTAGATATCACGTCGTTTCAGATATCACGTTATTTCGTTGTGGTCGCAAGGGTTTGCTGGCCTGCAACCAAGCCGCGTTAACAATAAGGCCCGGCATAAGCGGCCGGGCCTTGTGGTAAAATCGAGGAAAATACGGACGCCAATGCCTATTCGGCGTCCTCTTCCGGCACCTCTTCCGGCGGCGCCAGGCCTTCGAGGCCTTTGAGCAGCTCTTCCTCGGTCATCCGGTCGGCCGTGACCTCACGGTCGTCGGAATCGACGCTGGCGCCGGCCTCGGCGCCGATCAGCGGCACCTCGGGCTCGGGCTCGTCGACTTCGACGTATTTCTGCAGGCTGTGGATCAGATCTTCCTTAAGATCGCCCGGCGAAACGGTGGTTTCCGCGATCTCGCGCAGCGACACGACCGGATTCTTATCGTTGTCGCGCTCAACGGTAATCTGCGAACCGGACGAGATCATGCGCGCCCGGTGGCTCGCCAGAAGGACGAGGTCGAAGCGATTCTCAACTTTATCGATACAATCTTCTACGGTGACACGGGCCATCGGCTCGCCACTCCTCGGATGGAACTTTGGCTTGAAATCAACCGCTAGGTAGCCGCTACCGGGCGAAAGTTCAAGTTTTTTTGTCTTGGATTGGCCGCAGGCCTCTGTTACCGAACAAAGCAGCAAGCAGGCCGACCCGAGTGGATTTTATCGGCAAGGGCGTGATTGCACGGTACCGCCGCGATTAACCGAGGGTGCCGTCCGTTTAACACCGATCCAACGCTGTCGTGTCCCGCGCTTCTCGCGCGCCGGGGCGTGCGCAGGATCGGGGATTTAGGCTTATGTTGCGAGGATTATGAGAGAGAACCATGACTGTCCCGGGTGAGAAAATCGCATTGTTCATTGATGGTGCGAATCTTTACGCCACCGCCAAATCGCTGGGTTTCGACATCGACTACAAGAAGCTGCTGCGCGAGTTCCAGTCGCGCGGCTATCTGCTGCGCGCGTTCTATTACACCGCGGTGATCGAAGATCAGGAATATTCATCCATCCGCCCGCTGATCGATTGGCTCGACTACAACGGCTATGCCGTCGTCACCAAGGCGACCAAGGAATTCGTCGACCAGACCGGCCGGCGCAAGATCAAGGGCAATATGGACATCGAGCTCGCGGTCGATGCCATGGAGATCGCCGGCACCATCGACCATATGGTGCTGTTCTCCGGCGACGGCGATTTCCGCTCGCTGGTGGAAGCCGTGCAACGCAAGGGCGTGCGCGTCACTGTGATCTCGACCATCGCCACCCAGCCGCCGATGATCGCCGACGAGTTGCGCCGGCAGGCCGACATCTTCACCGACATCGTCACGCTGCAAAGCAATATCGGCCGCGATCCGAACGAACGCGCCGCGCGCGATGCCGCACGCGGTCCGCGCGAGGATGCCCGCGTCGGCGAGCCGGGACAGCACACCCCGCAATTCCTACAGCGTCCGCCGGTGCCGCAGCGCGCCGGCGCGGGCGCCGATGACGACGACGAGAATTACGAATAGCTTTTTTGAACGCCATGCCGCAAGCCAACGGCAAACCGGGACGCGACTGCCCGCTTTGCCCGCGGCTGGCGGCGTTCCGTAAAACCTGGCGCGCGAACGAGCCGACCTGGTTCAACGCGCCGGTGCCTTCGTTCGGGCCGCGCGAGGCGCGCGTGCTGATCGTCGGGCTCGCCCCCGGCCTGCAAGGCGCCAACCGCACCGGACGGCCGTTCACCGGCGATTATGCCGGCGTGCTGCTGTACGAGACGCTCAAGCACTACAGGTTCGCGCGCGGCCAATACGGCGCGCATCCCGACGACGGCTTAGAGCTCACCGACTGCCGCATCACCAATGCGGTGCGCTGCGTGCCGCCGGAGAACAAGCCGACCACGGCTGAGATCGCCACCTGCCGCGATTTCCTCAAGGCCACCATCGCCGAGATGCCGAAGCTGCGCGCGCTGGTCGCGCTCGGCAAGATCGCGCACGACAGCGTGGTGACCACATTCGGCGCCAAGAAATCCGCGACGCCGTTCAAACATGGCGGCCGGCACGCGCTCGGCGAGTTTAATTTATTCAGCAGCTATCACTGCTCGCGCTACAATACTAATACCGGCGTGCTGACGCCGGAGATGTTCCGCGATGTGTTCGCTAACGTCCGCAGGTATCTCGACAGCGGTTCGCGTCCATAAATTAGCGCAACCGAACGCGCCTTTACTTCACGGCGCCCTGCATGGCCTTCCAATTGAACTTCCTGGCCAGCGTCAGCGCTTCCTCGTCAGCAATCCCGTGAAAAGAAAGGCTGAAGACCGCATTATCGGCCAGCGCCACGACGATCGCGCCGGATCTGTCTTTCACGGTATAGGTGCGCATCATCACGAGTCCGTCGACGGTCGATGTGTTCATGCGTCCTTCGGGGGTTTCCACCTTGATGCCAGCCCGCATCGGCGCCAGCAGGCCTTGCGCAGCCGGGCCAACAATGATCTGGGCATCGAGCGTGGCATCGCCGCGCGCGTATTTCCGCGTGGCGGTGTCCATTGCATGGCCTGGCATCTGCATCGACACGCCGTCGGGTTTGTCTGCCCGCCAGCCGTCGAGTTCGATCAGGAAAGGCACGAAGCGCTGGAAACCTTGCGCATAAGTCGGCGACGCCGGCAGCCAGGCGGTCGTGGCAGCAGCTACAAGCAAGACCAAGGCGTGGCGACGGTCAATCATTCGAGCCCCCTACAGTGAATCGCACGCCAGCGTAGCAATGCCGGCGACCACGGGAAATGCGCGCGCCAGTTTTGTCATGCGCCGCGGACTTAAGCGGAGCGCGTCGCCGCAAGCCAGGCAATCACCTCGGCGGCGCTCCGGTCCGGCGGAAACACCGGATAGAACACCTTGCCGATAACGCCGTCGTCGATCACCCATGCCATGCGTTTGAGCAGCGTCATGCCGACGACCGTGAAAGTCGGCAGCTTGAGCGCCTTGGTCAGCGCCAGCTTTTCGTCCGACAGGATGGCGAACGACAGATGCAGCCGGCTCGCCGCCTCCTGCTGATAGGCGGTGTCCTGCGTCGACAGACCGTATAGCTGCGCCACGCCCAGCCGCTTGAGTTCGCCGAAATGGTCGCGGAACGAACAGGACTGCGGCGTGCAGCCGCGCGCGCCCGGAATCTCGTTCCAGCCCGGCGGCAGATCGACGCCCGGTACGCCGGTGCGCGGATAGATGTAGACCACGCTGCGGCCTTTGAGCTTCGACAGGTTGACCTGCGCCCCGTCGGTCGCGGCCAGCGCTAGGTCGGGCAGCCGCATACCGGTCAAATGACGCGCGCCACCGTCGTCCTGCGGCGCCGGAATATTTGGCGGCAGGATGTTCGGATTATGCGTGCCGGGCGCTTCGGTCATCGGTTGGCTCCCTAATCGTTGTCATTCCGGGACACGCCGAAGGCGCGGACCCGGAATCCAGCAATGATTTTGCGTTTCGCCTCTGGATTCCGGGTTCGCTCGCTCACGCGAGCGCCCCGGAATGACGGTTAAGCGTAGCTCATGAACTCCATCAGCGAGCCGTCCGGATCGCGGAAATAGACCGAGGTGCCCGGCCCCCTGGCGCCGAAGCGCTGCAACGGACCGCGCTCGACCGCGATGCCGTGCGCCTTGAGGTGCGCGATGGCGTCTTGAATCGGCCCGCCCCATTCGAAGCAGAGATCGGAATTGCCCGGCTGCACCGGCAGCCGCGCCACTTCCGCAGGTGCAACGCCGGGGCCGTGCACGTTGAGCTGCTTGTCGCCGAAGCGGTAGGCAAAGCCCACCGGCCGCGCCACCAGTTCGGCGCCCATGACCTGCGTATAGAAGGCATTCGAGCGCTCCCAGTCGGAGACGTGGATGACGCAATGGTCGAGTGTGGTTGGCGGCATGGCGGACCGTTCCAGCTGCTACGACATGACAGCATCGTGATCGGGACCCGCCGGTCAAGAGCTTGACGGCTCAACAACCCCCGCGCGACCCTCCCTCAAAACATGAGTCAGGGAGGACGTCATGACGATCCTGGGACGCATCGGACTGGGCGCCTGCGCAGCGTTGCTGCTGGTGGCGCCGGCGCTGCCTGCCGCGGCACAAACGGCCGCCGCAGCCTTAAAGGATTCCGGCGGCAAGGAGGTCGGCTCGGTCAATCTGACCCAGACGCGGCACGGTGTGCTGATCAATCTGTCGGTGAAAGGACTGCCTCCGGGCGAGCACGCCTTCCATGTTCACGCGGTCGGCAAGTGCGAGCCGCCGTTCACGACCGCCGGCGGCCATTTCAATCCGGGCAACAAGAAGCACGGGATGTTGGCGGCGGAAGGTCATCACGCCGGCGATATGCCAAATCTGCATATCCCGCAGAGCGGCGACCTGACCGTCGAAGTGGTCAACGCCGAGATTACGCTGGAGAAAGGCAAGCCGAATTCTGTGTTCGGCCCCAACGGCACCGCGATCGTGATCCACGCCAGCAGCGACGACTACAAAACCGACCCGACGGGCGAAGCCGGCGGCCGCATCGCCTGCGGCGTCATTCAGTAAGGCGAAGCGCGGCTAGCCCTTCTCCCGCATCAGCCGGCCGCGCTCGCGCTCCCATGAGCGTTTCTTCTCGGTCTCGCGCTTGTCGTGCAGCTTCTTGCCCTTGCCGAGCGCGATGGCGATCTTGGCGCGGCCCTTCTCATTGAAATAAATCTTCAGCGGCACGATGGTCATGCCCTCGCGCTCGACCGCCCCGGCCAGCCGGTTGATCTGGCGCTGATGCAGCAGCAGCTTGCGCGGCCGCTTGGGCAGGTGGTTGAAGCGGTGCGCCTGCAGATATTCCGGGATATTGGCGTTGATCAGCCAGATCTCGCCGGCGCGCGCGTCGGCATAGGCTTCGGCGATGGTGGCCTTGCCGGCGCGCAGCGATTTGACCTCGCTGCCGGTGAGCACGATGCCGGCCTCGACGACCTCGCCGATCTCGTAGTTGAAGCGCGCCTTGCGGTTTTCGGCCACCGCCTTGAGGCGGCGCTCGGTTTTTTCGGCCATGAAGTTCTTTATAGAGGTTCAGCGCGACTTCAATAGATCGCGGATTTCGGTGAGCAGCTGTTCCTGCTTGGACAGCGCCGGGGCCTTCTCAGCTTCTTTGACCATCAGCCGGTTGATGCCGCGAATGGCCAGAAACAGCACAAAAGCGATGATCAGGAAGTTGATAACAATGGTGAGGAAGCTCCCCCAAGCCAATACAGCGCCTTGCTTTTTTGCATCAACCAACGATGTGGCGGTGACCTTGGCCGACAGCGGGGTGAAATAGTTGGAAAAATCCAGCCCGCCGGTGATGGCCCCGATCACCGGCATGATGATATCGCCGACCAGCGACTGGATGATGGCGCCAAAGGCCGCGCCAATGATCACGCCGATGGCGAGATCGACCACATTGCCGCGTAGCGCGAATTTCTTGAACTCGGAGAGCATGGCCGCACCTCGCCTGTTTCGTGAGCCGAGAACCGGCGTCCGCGTACTAATTAATCAGCCCGGCGTGCACCATCGCCTCGCGCACCAAAGCCTTCGACTTGTCCGACAGCGGCACCATCGGCAGCCGCACCGTATCGGCGCACTTGCCGAGCACCGAGAGCGCATACTTGGCCGGCGCCGGATTGGTCTCGACGAACAGATGCATGTGCAGCGGCATCAGCTTGTCCTGTAGCTTGAGCGCGGTGGCATAGTCGCCCTTGAGACAGGCGCCCTGGAATTCGGCGCACAGCCGCGGCGCCACGTTCGAGGTTACCGAGATGCAGCCGTGGCCGCCATGCGCCATGAAGCCGAGGCAGGTGCCGTCTTCGCCCGAAAGCTGGTTGAAGTTGGGACCGACGACCTCGCGCTGTTGCGACACCCGCACCATATTGGCGGTAGCGTCCTTGACGCCGGCGATGTTCTTGCACTCGAACAGCCGCTTCATGGTGTCGACCGACATGTCGATGACCGACCTGCCGGGGATATTGTAGATGATGATCGGAATGCCGATGGCGTCGTTGATCGCCTTGAAGTGCTGGTAAAGCCCCTCCTGGGTCGGCTTGTTGTAATAGGGCGTGACGATCAGCACCGCGTCGGCGCCCGCCTTCTCGGCGTGCTGCGACAGTTCGATCGCCTCGGCGGTCGAGTTCGAGCCGGCACCGGCGATCACCGGCACCCTGCCCTTGGCCTGGTCGATGCACCAATCGACCACCCGGTGATGCTCCTCATGCGACAGCGTCGGGCTCTCGCCGGTGGTGCCGACCGGCACCAGACCGTTGGTGCCCTCGCCGATCTGCCAGTCGACCAGCTCGCGGAACGCCTTTTCGTCGAGCGCGCCGTTTTTGAACGGCGTGACGAGCGCGGTGAACGAACCTCGAAAGCTCGTCTTTGCCGACATATGGGCGGTCATGACACGACTTCTCCACAAGACCCAGGAACACGAAACCCATAGATATCGGGTCGCCCGCAGCGATGAAAGCCCTCCGGGCGAATGCAACCATGAATTGGCTTGATCGCTGGCCCTGCCCCGCTTTTGCCCCCGTTCGAGGTTAAGGATCGCTGCAATTTAGGGGTATCCCTGCCATAATCATCTTGGCTTAATGGGGAGCCAGAGGCGCGGTGCGGCCCCTGAGTCGGGCCGCCGGGACTTGAGGGCAAAGGCTTGAATGTACTGGACTAATCGGAACCTGCTTGGCCTGCTCTGGGCCATTGCGGCGGCCGGGGTGTTGGCCGGGGGACCGGTCATGGCCGCGGCTCAGAAAGTTCCCCTGCCGCGCCCGCGGCCGGCCATCGTTGCAGCCAAACAGCCCGCCCCACCTGCCAAGCCCAGGGAACCGATCGCTGCCAGCACGGCTCCGCTACCCCAGGCCCGCCCCGTCGAGCGCAGCGCGCCGGTTTTCGTGCAGGACAATGCCGGCTTACGCGGCTCGCTGTTTGCCCCCAGCGCCACCTTGCCATCGATGCTGCGTCCAACCACCGGCCCATTCGCCGTGGCGCCCACCGCCATCACCTCGGCCGCCGATACTGCGGCGGTCAAACAGGTGATCGAGGCCACGCGCAAGGGCAAGGGCGCGGAAGCAGATAGCATCGCCAAGAGCATCGCCGATCCGGTGGCGCGCAAGCTCGCCGACTGGGTGATCCTGCGCAGCGACAATACCCAGCCCAGCTTCCAGCGCTATGCCGCCTTCATAACGGTCAATCCGAGCTGGCCGCATTCAATGCTGTTCCGCCGGCGCGCCGAGAACGCACTGTGGAACGACCGCATCGACAATGCCACCGTGCGCACCTTCTTCAACCAGCGTCAGCCGACCACCGCCAAGGGTCGCTACATGCTGGCGCAAGCGCTGCTAGCGCAGGGCGATCGTGCCGGCGCCGCCGCGCTGGTGCGCAAAGCCTGGCGCGAGGACGATGCCAGCTCCGATGTCGAGCGGCGCGTACTCGATATGTTCGGCGAAATGCTCACCCACGCCGATCACAAATTGCGCATGGAGCATCGTTTCTATACCGAAGATGTCGAGGCCGGCCTGCGCGCGGCCGAGCGGCTCGGCGGCAACGAGCTGGCGATCGCACGCGCACGCGCGGCGGTCATCCGCAAGGCCGGCAATGCCAAGGCGCTGCTCGACGCGGTGCCGGCGGCCGCGCGTGGCGAGGCCGGCTACATCTTCGCGCGCGTGCGCTGGCTGCGCCTCAACAACAAGCCGGAAGAAGCCGGCAGACTAATCCTGACCGCGCCCAAGGACCCCGCCGCCTCGGTCGATCTCGACCAGTGGTGGGTGGAACGCCGGCTGCTGGTGCGCCGGCTGCTCGACAATAACGACGCGCAGACCGCCTACCGGATCGCACGCGAAGCCGCCCCGCCGATGCGTGGCAACTACCGAGTCGATGCGTATTTCACCGCCGGCTGGATCGCGCTGCGCTACCTGCACGACGCGCCCACCGCCGCCGCCCATTTCGCTCAAATTCCGATCGGCACCGTCAATCCGCATGCGCTGGGGCGCGCCGGCTACTGGCAGGGACGCGCCGCCGAGGCCATGGGCCAGCGCGCCAAGGCCAAGGAATTCTATGAAATGGGGGCGCAGTACACCGCCACCTATTATGGCCAGCTCGCGCGCGCACGCCTCGGCCTTATCGACTTGGGCCTGCGCGGCCCGCCGCAGTTCGGCCCGCAAGAGCACGCCATACTCAACAATCTCGAAGTGGTGCGCGCCGCGAAGATTCTCTATGCGCTCGACGAGCGCGATATGTTGGCCTCGATCTACGCCGAGCTTGGCGAAAGCAACACCGATATCGCCGGCTTGGCCACGCTCGGCGAAGTCGCCGGTCAGCACGGCGACGGCCGCGCCATGCTGATGCTCGGCAAGGGCGCCTATACCCACGGCCTGCCGCTCGACTACTACGCCTATCCGATCGTCGGCCTGCCCGAATTCAAGCCGATCGCGCCGCCAGTCGATCCGGCGGTGACCTATTCGATCGCGCGCCAGGAGAGCCACTTCAACCAGAAGGTCGTCTCGACAGCGCATGCCATGGGCTTCATGCAGGTGACGCCGGAGGCCGCGCGCGACACCGCCAAGGTGTTCAAGGCCGAATACAACCGCGGCCGCCTGCTCAGCGACCCGATCTACAACATGCAGATGGGCACCGCCGAGCTATCCATCCTGCTCAAAGGCTATAACGGCTCCTATATCCTCACCTTTGCCGGCTACAATGCCGGCCGCGGCCGGGTGCGGCAGTGGATCGCCGCCTATGGCGATCCACGCGATCCCAAGGTCGATCCGGTCGATTGGTGCGAGCGCATTCCGATCGCGGAAACGCGCAACTACGTGCAGCGCATCATGGAGAACCTGCAGGTCTATCGCGCCCGTTTCGGCGGCGGCAGCAAGCTGATGGTCGAGGCCGATATGCGGCGCGGCGGGGCGAATTAGTCGACGGCCGCCGTGTTATCGGCGATGATGTGGCACCCGCCCACGCCACGGACTGCGATGCTCGCTGCCGCCCCCACCTCCATCTTCATCTCCGCGCCCGACGGACTGCGGCTGCACGCGCGCTGCCATGGACGGCGCAGCGCCAGCGCCTTGCCGGTACTCTGCCTGCCGGGGCTCGCCCGCACCGTGGCCGATTTCGATGCGCTGGCCGAGGCGCTGGCCAACGATGCCGCCTGCCCGCACCGCGTCATTGCGCTCGATTATCGCGGCCGCGGGCAATCCGGTTATGACCGCAACCCGGCCAATTATTCCTTTCCCGTCGAGCTCGCCGACGTGCTGGCGGTGGCGACCGCGCTCGACTGTCTGCCTTCGATCATCGTCGGCACCTCGCGCGGCGGCATTTTGGCCATGCTGCTGGCCGCATTGCGGCCGAGCGCGATCGCCGGCGTCGTGCTCAACGATATCGGCCCGGTGATCGAGCCGAAGGGGCTGATGCGCATCAAGGGTTACGTCGGCAAGTTGCCGCAGCCCGAGAGCTTCGAGGATGGCGCCGAAATCCTGCGCCGCCTGTTCGATCACCAGTTCCCCAAGCTCACGCCCGACGACTGGCTGGTGGCCGCGCATCGCACCTTCAAGCAGGAGAACGGCGCACTGGTGCCGACCTACGACGTCAATCTCGCCAAGACCATGGAAGGCATCGATTTCGAGCGGCCGTTGCCGCCGCTGTGGGCGCAGTTCGACGCGCTCGCCAACGTGCCTGTCATGGTGATCCGCGGCGCCAATTCCGATCTGCTGTCGGCGGAGACGGTCGAGGCGATGCGCGCCCGCCACCCGGCGCTGGAGACGCTGGAAGTCCCCGACCAGGGCCACGCGCCGCTGCTGGCGGAAGCCGACGTGATCGCGCGCATCGCGCAGTTCGCTGCGCGATGTGACGGTGCATGATCGCGAAAAAATCGAGCATGCAGGCGCCTTGCTTGCGTCACATTGTATTGATGTGTTGATAAATGCTATGTTCGTATTGATG
>JACQDO010000309.1 GCA_016201085.1 Hyphomicrobiales bacterium
GATACGGCGGGCGACCGGGTTGTCGGCAGCAACAGCAAGCGATGCCGCCTTCTGCACCACGGGGGCCTTCGAATCCGGATGCGCCAGCACGAACCGCGCCAACCGGTAAGCCAAAGTTGCCTTGCCGATGCCGGGTGGCCCGCCGATCAGCCAGGCATGCGGTATGCGGCCGCTCTTGTAGCTGTCGAGCAGCATTTGCTCGGCTTCGGCGTGGCCGAACAGCGCCAACGTTTCGCGCGGGCGCAAGGTGTCGCGCTCGTCGCCGTCGTCCTCGCTCATGGCACGGCCTGCTCGGCGAGCATGGCCTGTTCCGGATGCAGCCGCTGCTTGACCACGTCCCAGATGCGATCGGCCACCACATCGCGCGGGGCGCGGCCGTCGACCATGATGATGCGCTTGGGTTCTTTCGCCGCCAGTTCCTGATAGGCCTTGCGCAGCGCCTCGTGAAACTTGACGCCCTCGGCCTCGAAGCGGTCGACCGTGCCTTTGCCGCGCCGGTGCTTGGCGCGCGCCAGGCCGACGGTGGCCGGCACGTCGAGAATGAAGGTGACATCGGGCCTGGCGGGACCGACCGTCACGCGCTCGAGACTGCGGATCACGCGCGGATCGACCTGGCCGAGCGCGCCCTGATAGACGCGGGTCGAATCGATGAAGCGGTCGCAGATCACCCATTGGCCGGCCGCCAGCGCCGGCATGATGGTCGAGCGCACGTGATCGTCGCGCGCGGCCGCGAACAAGATCGCCTCGGTCTCGGCGCCTAAAGGCTTGGCGATGCCGGAGAGCAAAATGTGGCGGATGATCTCGGCGCCGGTCGAGCCGCCCGGCTCGCGCGTGAGCACGACCTTCAGCCCCAGCGCCTTGAGCCGCTGCGCCAGCGTCGCCGCATGGGTGGACTTGCCGCTGCCTTCGCCGCCTTCGAAGGTGATGAAATGTCCGCGCATCGAATCCTGTGTCAGCCGCCGTATCGCCCGCACCATACAGCACTTATCGAAGACGTGAATGCCCGGCACCCACCTCCGCTCGCGATGCGAGCTACGGCGGGCTTCATAGTCCGCCGAAGCACGTCAGTGCGGCAAGCCCGGGCATGAGGCAATTCACAGCCGTTCGGCGCCGGCGCGGAACAGCGCGACCATCATCTCGGTCACGGCATCGAAGGCGCGCTGCGTCAGATTGCCCTTGCCGACGCTCTCGGCGGCCTTGAGCGGCATTTCCAGGATCACATTGTCGCTGCGCCAGACCTTGAGCATGCCGATCGGCTGGCCGGCCGCGATCGGCGCCGGCACCGGTCCCTTATAGACGATGCGCGCGATCAGTCGCTCGGCGCCGGATTTAGGCAGCATCACCTTGACTTCGTTGCCCGCCACCAGTTGCACGCGACCGCTGGCGCCGCCATAGACCTTGGCCGCGCCGATGATCTGCCCTTCCGCGAACAGCGCACGCGGTTCGAAATTGCGGAAGCCCCATTCCAGCAGTTTCTTGCCTTCGTCGGCGCGCTCCTTGGCGGTTTTCAGGCCGTTGACCACCGCGACCAGCCGCAGGCCATGCTGCGTCGCCGAGCCGACCAGGCCGTAACCCGCATCTTTGGTGAAGCCGGTCTTCAAGCCATCGGCGCCCTCCAGCGTGCCGAGCAGCGGATTGCGGTTCTGCTGGCGGATCTTGTTCCAGGTGAATTCGCGCTCGCCGTAGATTTTATAGCTTTCCGGATAATTGCGGATGATATGGCGCGCCAAAATCGACAGCTCGCGCGTGGTCACCTTGGTGCCGGGATCGGGCAGCCCGTTCGAATTGGTGAACACCGATTTCTGCAAGCCGATCTCGCGCGCACGCTGCGTCATCTTGGCGGCGAATTCGGCCTCGCTGCCGGCAATTCCTTCGGCCAGCACGATGCAGGCATCGTTGGCGGACTGGATGATGACCCCATGCAGCAGATCGTCGACGCTGACCTTACTGTTGAGCGAGGCAAACATCGTGGAGCCATGCGAGGGCGCGCCGCCCTTGCGCCAGGCATTCTCGCTCACCATGAATTCGTCGGTGAGATTGAGGCGGCCTTGTTTCAGTTCGTTGAAGACGTATTCGGCCGTCATCAGCTTGGCGAGGCTGGCCGGAAAGATCAGCTGGTCGGCATCGCGCTCGAACAGCACGGCGCCATATTGCGCTTCGATCAGGATGGCGTGCAGCGCGCCGATCGCCGGCTCATCTTTTTTCGAGGCGTCCTTCTTTGCCGCAAGTCCCGAGGAAGGTCCTTTTTTCGCCGCCAGACCCGAGCCGGGCCGATGCGCCGGCGTGGCGGCGTAGGTGATGGCGCCGAGACCGACCACCAAGGCCGCCGCAACCAGCGATCGCCCGATATGAGATTTCGCAAACGTCATTCGTCAAAGCTCTCGTGGCGGCGCTGTGACGGAGAATTGCGGCTCAGTAAAGGCCGCGGCCGCTCATGAATCCCGCCGAGCTATCATAGCGCGCCGGGGCATAGGCCGAAACCGGCGAAACCGAAGCCTCCACCGCCGTGCGCGGCGCACGGGCGGCAAATTGCGGCGCCGGCGGGCGTACTGTGGTTGCCGCCAGTTCCACGGTCGGAGCGCGCGGCGCCGTTTGCTCCGGCTCCTCGCTGGCGCCCTCACCCAGCCGATAGGGCCGGTCGCGCGGCGCCGGCACTTGTAGCGACGAATATTGCGTCATCGGGCGGTTATCGAAATAAGCCGGCACGAACGGCTTATTGGAGGCGACCTGTACGGGTGCCGCAGCCATCGGCGTCGCTTCGCGCAGTGTGGCCATCAGCTTGCGGTCGTCGGAGCCCTGCAGCGGTGCGCGGCCGACATAGTCGACCTTCACCTTGGCGAGGCCGTGGCCGTGGAACCCCAGGAGCTTGGCGGTCTGCGACGACAGATCGATGATGCGTCCGCCGACATAGGGTCCGCGATCGTTAACGCGCACCACGATCGAACGGCGGTTGACCAGATTGGTGACCCGCACATAGGAAGGCAATGGCAGCGTCGGATGTGCGGCCGAGATCGAATTCATGTCGAAGATTTCGCCGTTGGCGGTGTAGCGGCCATGGAAGTCGCTGCCGTAAAACGAGGCCATGCCGACGGCGCTGTAGTTGATGTCCTCCTGCGGCACGTATTCGCGGCCACCGATGACATAGGGCTTGCCGACGCGGTAGACGCCGCCGCCTTTCGGCACCGGAGCGCCCGGCTCGACCACGCGCGCGCTGGATGAGACGCCGTATTTGGGGTCGATCCTACCGCCGCCGGAGCATGCGGCGAGCGCCAGGCAGCAGCCAACCAGCGCCAAACGATGCGCAAGGCGGCCAAATCCGCGGGTGCCCCCGATTCCGCCCATCCCGCCAATGATCCCCAATTGCGCTGGTGCTAGAATAAACCCGAACGGCCCTGACGGGAACCGGCCCGCATGGGTGTGGTAAACGATTGGTTCCACTGCCACATTTGGCTACCGTTTCACCGGCCTGCGGCCCCGGAATAGCCAAGCTATTGCCCGCTTGCAAGTGCGGCCTCTATCAAGCAAGGGACTAGCAGACTGATGCTAAGGAAGGGTGGCCGAGCGGTTTAAGGCACCGGTCTTGAAAACCGGCGTACCCGCAAGGGTACCGTGAGTTCGAATCTCACCCCTTCCGCCAGCCTTCACTGCTCCGCAGCTTCGTCTGGCAAACCACCCTCGTACGAAGGCTGCCCGTCGAAGCTTTAGCGAAGACGGGCGTCTATTCCCAGAAAAATTCGATCGGCAGCAGCGGCCCGCCGCTCGTGCGGCATTGGCGCTGGCAATAGCGGTCGCATTTGTCGGTGAGCTTCAGGCACTGGCCCTGCGCATCGCGCTCCAGGCAGCCGGCCATGCCCCAGGCGCAATAGGAGCCGCATTCGCTCCAGCAGGCGCCCGACGCCCACACCGCTTGCGCCCGCTCGCTGCGCGGGAACGGCAATTCCTGCCCCGGCGTGGAATAGCGCCAAATTTTGACGCCCGCAGCCTTGCCCTCGCCGGCCGTGGCCGGGCCGCCGAATGGCAATGCAATAATGCTCAGCAGCAGCGCAAGCAGGATCAGCCAAGGTTTCATGGGTGTTTCCCGTGTCCGGCCGGTACGATAGCGCCGTCCGGGCCGGAACGCCAATGGGGTAAGGGCACGGAACTTCCACCCGGTACCGCCGGTTGCTAGTGTCGCAAACCGGTCGCCTGGGGGCTTTTTGATTGATGGAGCACATGGTGAGTAGCCTCGCCGAGCAACAAGCCAAAGCCGCTCACGAGCAAAGCCCCAGCCAGCGTTTCGGCACCGAGGGCATCAAACCGATGGCGCGGGCAAGCTTCGTCACCCGCCTGTTCATGCGCGTGGTGGCCTTCGTCGAACGGCTCAATCTCAACCACAGCAAGGTCGGCAACCCGCCGATCTATGACAACGCGGTGTTTCCCTGGACCAAGGAAATCGAGCATGACTGGCGCGCCATCCGCGCCGAGCTCGACCGCGTGCTGACGCGCAAAGACGACCTGCCCGGCTTCCATGAGCTGTCGAGCGACGTCGCTACCATCAGCCAGGACCGCGGCTGGAAGACGTTCCTGCTCGCCGGTTATGGTTTCAAGTCGGAAGCCAACATCAAGGCCTGCCCGGAAACTTGGCGCATCTGTCAGAAAATCCCCGGCCTGATCACCGTGATGTTCTCGATCCTGGAGCCGGGCAAGCATCTGCCCGCCCATCGCGGGCCCTATAACGGCGTGCTGCGCGTGCATCTCGGCCTGATCGTACCGGAGCCGCGCGAACAGCTCGGCATCCGCGTCGAGAACGAGGTCTATCGTTGGCGCGAAGGCGAAGCGGTGGTGTTCGACGATGCCTATGAGCACGAAGCCTGGAACAAGACGCCGCACACGCGCGTGGTGCTGTTCGTCGATTTCATGAAGCCGCTGCGCTTTCCCGCCAATTTCCTCAATTGGCTGCTGCTCAATCTCGCCGTGTTCACGCCCTTCATCCGCGAGGGTATGGACAACCAAAAGGCCTGGGAGAAGAAGTTCTACCAAGAGGCCGAGGCGCTGCGGAATTCATAAACCGAAAGTAAGCGGCCCCGGATGTCGCTTAGGCGCATCCGGGGGTGTTCGCTATTTGCCGCGCAGCAGCGGCCGTAACAGCAGCTTGCCGGAAATCGAGTTCGGCACCTCATAGATCGAGCCGTAGGCTAAGACATGGCTCAATGCGATCAGCCGGTTTGGCAACTGCGGCGGTGGCGGAGTCTGGAACGAGTAAGACGCCGGATGATCAGATTGTAGTTGGCGAACAGCGACTGCGGCGGTTTTTGCCCGGCGAGGAAGCGCTGCGCTTGACCGCTGAGCGCGAAGATATTACCCGGCCCGTAAGGCTGGTTCTCGCCGCCGGTCAGGTTTTCCAGCACGACATTAGTGATGGGCGTGAGCTTCTGCGTCTTTTCGTCGAGCTTGAGGACGGGCGGGTCGTACGCCAGGTTCGCTCGCGAGAACGGCGTGTTGGCTTTGTAGAACGTGTAGCTCTTCGGATCCCTGCGGGTGGCCGAGGGAGTGAACGTGTTGTCGGGCGTCGCCGGCGAATTCAGTTTGTGTTCGAACGTGCCCCACAAAAACTCGGGGTGATTGACGGTGTGGCCGACGACGTGCAGGCCCACGAGCGCGACGGTGACGGTGTCGAACTTGCCGGGCACCGGGGCGATGGTGATCAGGCCGGGAGTCGTTTTGGTCGCCAGGACCGGCACCTGCGCCTGGGTCGTATAGGCACCGGCCGGCGGCTGTTGTCCCTGATCGAGCCGCAACCAGGTGGCCTTGAAGACGGCGGCGCCGACATCGAAGGAAGAGTTTGCCGGTTGGCTTTGATAGCCGCCGGTCACGATCAGATTTTTCTTCGCCGTGTCGAAGTAGGACTTGTTCATGTGAACGGAGGCATAGACCGGATAGCCGTTCTGCGAGACCAGCATGTTGCCGTCGGCCTCGACGATGGCGCCCGCGCCTTCGGTGAATCCGGGCGCCCCGTGGAAGGTCTGGGCGCGCGCGGCGA
>JACQDO010000310.1 GCA_016201085.1 Hyphomicrobiales bacterium
AGGGGCTGTCGCGGTCATCAGGCGCGCCGGCCCTCTAAATTGCCGGAACTCCATATCAATCAGAGAGTTATCGATGACCTCCACATTCGACACTATCGCCAATATTATCGCCGAGACCTGCGATATTCCGCGCGACTCCATTACGCCGGACAGTCATGCCATCAACGATCTTGGCATCGACAGCCTGGATTTCCTCGATATCGCCTTCGCCATCGACAAGGCGTTCGGGATCAAGTTGCCGCTCGAACAGTGGACGCAGGAAGTCAACGACGGCAAGGCGACCACAGAGCAGTATTTCGTGCTCAAGAACCTAAGCGCCCGCATCGACGAACTCGTCGCTGCCAAGGGGGCTTAAAGCGCAAGGTCTCATGCGTCTCGAGTACTTCCAACTGATCGACCGGATCGTCGACCTCAACCTCGCCGACCGCAAGATCAGCAGCGAGGCCACGGTTCCGACCGCGAGCACGATCTTCGAAGGGCATTTTCCCGGCTACCCCCTGATGCCAGGCGTGCTGTTGATCGAGGCGATGGCGCAGACCTCGGGCTGGCTCGTCGTCGCGCTGAACAAATTCAAACGCATGCCGTTCCTGGCCGCGGTGAAGGAAGCCAAGCTGCGCACCTTCGTTACACCGGGACAAAAGCTGGCGATCACCGCCCATCTCGATCACGACGGGTCCGGCTACGCGATCACCGCGGCAAAGATCAAATGCGCCGGCAAGCTGATTTGCGACGCCTCGCTCACGCTACGCGTGCTCGATTTCCCCAATGCCGAAATGGGACGGATGATGCGGGAAACCGCCGACCGCATCGGCCTGCAAGTCGAGGCCCCGGTCAATGGCTAAGGCGGAACGCGAGGCCTGGATTACCGGTATCGGTATTGTCTCCTGCCTGGGCGAAGGCCCGCAGGCGCATTGGCAGAAGCTGATGGAGGCGCACCCTAGCGCCGACGGCACGACCTTCGCGCCGTTCATCGTGCATCCGCTGGCGCCGATCAATCTGGACACGCAGATCCCGAAGAAGGGCGATCAGCGCCAGATGGAGAATTGGCAGCGCATCGGCACCTACGCCGCCGGTCTGGCGCTCGATTCCGCCGGCGTCAAAGGCAAGCCCGAGATTCTCTCTCATATGGACATGATCGTCGCCGCCGGCGGTGGCGAGCGCGATCTTGCGGTCGACACCACGATCCTCTCCGGCATGCCGAGCGCGGCCAATCCGGCGGCGTTCCTCAACGAGCGGCTGATGAGCGACCTGCGGCCGACGCTGTTCCTGGCGCAGCTCTCCAACCTGCTCGCCGGCAACATCTCGATCGTGCACGGCGTGACCGGCTCCTCACGCACCTTCATGGGCGAAGAATCGTCGGGTGTCGACGCCGTGCGCATCGCACTTTCGCGTATCGCCGCCGGACAAAGCGACATCGCGCTGGTGGGCGGATCGCAAAATGCCGAGCGGCCCGACCTGCTGATCATCTATCAGTTCGGCGACATCAATTTGAAAGACAAGTACGTGCCGGTCTGGGAGCGCGGCGGCCATGGCGCCATGGCGCTGGGTTCGATGGGCGCATTCCTGGTGATCGAGGCGCGCGAGCACGCCGAGAAGCGCGGCGCCAAGCCGCTGGCGCGGTTGTCGGCCGTGGTGTCCGGCCGCGCCAACCGCCAGCCGGGCACCGTCGCCGCCAGCCTCAGGGGGCTGTGGGACAAGATCAAGGACAGGGTCAAAAACGGTCATGCCGCGGTGCTGTCGGGCGCCACCGGCGCCAACCCCGCAACCGCCGAGGAGCGGGAATTTCTCAGCCAGCATGACGACCTTGCCGTGCGCGCCACCGGTTCCTATCTCGGTCATGGACTGGAGCCGCAATTCCCGATGAATGTGGCGCTGGCCGCGCTTGCGGTCGGGCATGGTAGTCTGTTTCCACCCTGCGACTCGACCGGGCTGGAGCGGGCGATGAGCGGGAATTTGAGCCAAGTCCTGGTGACCGGTGTCGGCCATTGGCGGGGCGAAGGCCTTGCTTTGGTCGAACGAGTCGACTGAGGGAGGGCGCAGATGTCATCGACCAGAGACAAAATGGGCCGGCCGATCGTCGTGGTGACCGGTCTCGGCGTGGTCACCTCGCTCGGCGCCGGCAAGACCGACAATTGGGCCAAGCTGACCGCCGGCGAATCCGGCATCCGCGCCATCACCCGTTTCCCCACCGACGGCCTCAAGACCCGCATCGCCGGCACCATCGATTTTCTGCCGCCGCAGCCCAACGCGGCCGCGCTGACCGAATGCTTCGCCGATATCGCCGCCGAGGAAGCGATTGCCGAATCCGGCATTGGCGCCCGCGGCGAATTCCCGGGACCGTTGTTCCTGGCGGTGCCCCCGATCGAAGTGGACTGGCCGCAGCGGTTCGAAGTCAGCGCCAAGTCCGGCGCCAATGACAAGGTGACCTATAGCGACATGCTGCGCGCGAGTTCGCAGTTTCCGGCCTATCATCAGCGCTTCCAGTTGGGATCGGTGGCCGACCATCTGGCGGAAAAATTCGGCACCCAGGGCTCGCCGATCTCGCTGTCCACCGCCTGCGCCTCGGGCGCCAGCGCCATCCAGCTCGGCGTCGAGGCGATCCGCCGCGGCGAAACCGCCGCCGCGCTCTGCATGGGCACCGACGGCTCGATCAATCCGGAAGCGGTCATCCGCTTCTCGCTGCTGTCGGCCTTGTCGACGCATAACGACCAGCCCGCGAAAGCCTCGCGGCCGTTCTCCAAGAACCGCGACGGTTTCATCATGGCGGAAGGCGCCGGCGCCCTGGTGCTGGAAAGCTACGAGGCGGCGAAGGCGCGCGGCGCCAGGATCCTCGGCGTGGTGGAAGGCTGCGGCGAGATGACCGACGCCTTCCACCGCACCCGCTCGAGCCCGGACGGCAAGCCGATCATCGGCTGCATGGTGAATGCGATCAAAGATGCCGGGCTCGTGCCCGACGAGATCGATTACGTGAATGCGCACGGCACCTCGACGCCAGAAAACGACAAGATGGAATATCTCGGCTGCTCGACCGTGTTCGGCGAGCGCATGAAGCGCCTGCCGATCTCGTCGAACAAATCCATGATCGGCCATACGCTGTCGGCGGCCGGCGCGGTCGAGGCGGTGATCTCCCTGCTCACGCTCGCCAACCAGCGCGTCCCGCCCACCATCAATTACGACATGCCGGATCCGGCCATCCCGCTCGACGTCGTGCCCAACAAGGCGCGCGATGCGAAGGTGACGCACGCCATTTCAAATTCCTTCGGTTTTGGCGGGCAGAACGTCTCTCTGGTGATGGGGCGCGAGCCGGCTTAACCGCCGAGCTTGTCATATCCACCATGCGCGCTCTCCAACTGATCGCCGACCGCAAGCTCGAACTTGCCGATGTGCCGGATCCGCCGCCGCCCGGCGACGGCGAGGTGCAGATCCGCATCAAGGCGGTCGCGCTCAATCATCTCGACCTCTGGGGCTTCCGCGGCATGGCCTTCGCCAAGCGCAAGCTGCCGCTGGTGGTCGGCGCCGAAGCCTCCGGCGAGATCGCCGCGGTAGGTAACGGCGTCAGGTCGTTCAAGCCCGGCGACAAGGTGGTGATGTACGGCGCCATGACCTGCGGGCATTGCGCCGCCTGCCGCGAGGGCCGCGACAATCTCTGCGAGAACGTCGGCGGCATCATGGGTTTTCACATCGACGGTTTCGCGCGCGATCTGATCAACCTGCCGGCGCGGCTCACGATCCCGGTGCCGGCCGGCGTGTCGTTGCGCGACGCGGCCTGCGCGCCGATCGCCTTCGGCACCACCGAGCACATGCTGTTCGACAATGCCAAGCTCAAGCCGGGCGAGACCATCCTGGTGCATGCCGGCGGCTCCGGCATCGGCTCGGTCGCCATCAAGATGGCGAAGGCGCTCGGCTGCACCGTCATCACCACCGTCGGCGACGACGCCAAGGCGGAAAAATGCAAGGCGCTCGGCGCCGATCATGTCATCAATTACAAGACCGATCGCTTCGAGGGCGTCACCCGCAAGCTCACCGCCAAGAAAGGCGTCGACGTGGTGTTCGAGCATGTCGGCGGCGAAGGCTTCAACGGCTCGCTGCTCGTGCTCAAGCGTGGCGGACGGCTGGTGACCTGCGGCTCGACCGCCGGCCCGACCGTGACCATCAATCTGATGCAGCTGTTCCAGCAGCAGTACAAGATCCTCGCCTCGTTCGGCGCCTCGATACGCAACATCCGCGACAGCC
>JACQDO010000316.1 GCA_016201085.1 Hyphomicrobiales bacterium
TTCCCTCCCCTCTTGAGGGGGAGGGTGCGCGAGTGGAGGCGAAGCCGAACGAGCGCGGGAGAGGGGTATTTCTAAAGAAACTTTTTTGCGAAGAGAACCCCTCTCGCGGCTCGCACTCGGATTCCCTCCGCGCGAGCCACCCTCTCCCGCAAGGGGCGAGGGAAGAGCGATTGCCGCGCGCTCGTGCATTACCGATTCGTTGTCAAACAGCCATGCGTCATCGCCCGCATTATTTACGGCCCCGGGAAGGCCGGTCGTCCCTTTTTCCGTTTCCCCAATTGGGGGAATGGAGCGCCGGGAGGGCGCCAGGGGGTTTGCGAGGCCCCTTTGGGCCGCCCTTGCGATCGGGGGCCCGCGCGCCTTGCGAAGGCGCGCGCCGGTTTGCGAGACCGGCTGCGCCCCCCTGGCGCTCCATCCGTCAAACTCGCGCGCAGTCTGCGCAAGCTTGACTGCGATGCGCGTTGTCGGCGCACCGGCCCGGCCGGCCGTGCTGGGGCGCGTCATGACGGCACCCCGCGCGGCCAACCCAGCGAATATGACTATAGTCATTTTATAGGATAGTTGTCAAGCAGCACCCGTTACCGCCGAGCCATGCCGCAGCGGTCTGCCGGCGCGGTGAAAATGCCGCGCGAGGGGCCTATAATGCCGAACCAGAGCCGGCTATAAGGCCGCCCAGCCAATCGCCGATGCTGCTTTGAAGGAGACGACCATGGACGAGAGAACGCGCGAGCCGAGGAAGATCACCGCCGAGGATATCAACCCGCGCTACAATTGGGGGCGCGCGCTGCCGGTGCTCGGCACCATGGGGGTCGATTTCGAGGAGCGCGTCGATTACCGCCGCATGCATCGCTACCGGCTCGGCCGGGCGCAGGCGGCGCTGGAAAAATCAGACCTCGGCGCGCTGCTGCTGTTCGACGACAACAACATCCGTTACGTCAAGTGGGCGCGCGATAAGATGTCGCGCTTCGCGCTGCTGATCCGCGGCCACGATCCGGTCCTGTGGGATTTCGGCTCGGCCGCCGTGCACCACAAGCTCTATTCGCCCTGGCTCAAGCCGGAGAACTGCAAGGCCGGCCTAGTCGGCCTGCGCGGCACCGTCGATCCGGCCTTCGGCCTGATGAAGCGCCATGCCGAGGAGATGGCCTCGCTCATCAAGGCCGCCGGCGTCGCCAAGATGCCGCTCGGCGTCGACATCATCGAGCCGCCGATGATGTTCGAACTGGAAAAAGCCGGCCTCAAGATCAAGGACGGCCAGCAGGTGATGCTGAGCGCGCGCGAGCTGAAATCGTCCGACGAGATCGCGCTGTTGAACCGCGCCGCCGCCATGGTGGACGGCGCCTATCAGCTCATCAACGAGCAGCTCAAGCCGGGCGTGCGCGAAAACGACATCGTCGCCGAGGTCAACAAGTTCCTCTACACGCACGGCTCCGACGACGTGGAAGCGGTCAACGCGGTCTCCGGCGAGCGCTGCAATCCGCATCCGCATAACTTCACCGACCGCATGATCCGCCCCGGCGATCAGGCCTTCTTCGACATCCTGCAATCGTTCATGGGCTATCGCACCTGCTACTACCGCACCTTCAACGTCGGCCGCGCCACGCCGGTGCAGCACGACGCCTACAAGAAGGCGCGCGAGTGGCTGGACAACGCCATCGAGCGCATCAAGCCGGGCGCCTCGACCGCGCATATCTGCGAGGTGTTCCCCAAGGCGAACGAGTTCGGCTTCCCCGACGAATTGGCGGCCTTCGGCCTGCAGTTCGCGCACGGCCTGGGGCTCAATTTGCACGAACGGCCGATCATCTCGCGCGTGGTGTCGATGGATCACCCGACCGAGATCAAGGAAGGCATGGTGTTCGCGATCGAGACCTATTGCCCGGCGACCGACGGCTACTCGGCCGCGCGCATCGAGGAAGAGGTCGTGGTCACCGACAAGGGCTGCAAGCTGATCTCGCTGTTCCCGGCCGAGGAACTGCCGATCAGCCATCGGTATTGAGCGGCCGGCGCGACAGCGCGCGATCTCTCTCGGCCTTCGAGACGGGCGCGCTTAGCTGCGCGCCCTCTGCAAGATGAGGGCGGATAACGCCCAGTAAGCATCTATGGCACCGATTGTCCGCCCCTATATCTCGCCCAAGGAACGCGCGCAGAACCGCGCGCGCTGGATCCGTATCGCCTATTGGACCGCGGTGACGATCCCGGTCCTCGTCGGGCTGACGATGGTCGGCTACAGCGACCAGGCGCCGGCCTGGCTGCGCGCGTTCACGGTCAATCTGGACGCGCTGTTCGGCTTTCCGGTGTTGTGGCTGATCAAGCTGATCGCGGCATGAGCGCCGGCGAGGCGCTGTGGCGCGGCTTACGCGGGCGCTGTCCCGCCTGCGGCGAAGGCCGCATGTTCCGCGCCTTCCTCAAGGTCGCCGACCAATGCCCGCGCTGCGGCGAAGAGCTGCATCATCACCGCGCCGACGATTTCCCCGCCTATCTGGTGATCATCATCACCGGCCATATCTTGGTGCCGATCGTGCTGGCGGTGGAAACGCATATCGCGCCGGCCATCTGGGTGAGCATGACGCTGTGGCCGGCGGTCGCGCTGGTCATGACGCTCGGCCTGCTGCAACCGGTGAAAGGCGCCGTGGTCGCCATCCAATGGCATGGCGGCATGCACGGCTTCGAAGAAGCGAAGAAGACGCGCGCAACTGCCGCTGCCAACCGGCCCGGCGGTTAGCGGAACCAATATCGCCGCCGCCGCTTAACCTCCCTGACATCACAGGAGGATTCGATGGCTGACAACGGCAGTGGCGGCGTCGGCGTGCTCGGCGTTCTGGTCGGCGCGCTCATTGTAGTCGTGGTCGGCGGCGGACTGCTGTTCGCCACCGGCAAGTTCCCGGGGCAAAGCGGCGGCGGCGGCACCTCGACCGTCAAGCTCGAACTGCCCAAACCCGCGTCTCCGGTAAAATAACTCAGACCGGCTTGCCTTCCGCCATGAACGCCGCCGGCAGCGCCACGCTCATCGAATCCACCATCGAGGTCGGCATCAGGATGGTGGCGCCGCGCTCCTTGGTGACTTCATAGATGATGTTCATGGCGCGCAGGTGCAGCGCCGCCGGCGTGCCAGCATAGGTGTTGGCGGCTTCGACGAATTTCGCCGCAATCGCGGCTTCGGCCGAGCCTAAGATGACGCGCGCTTCCTTCTCGCGTTCGGCCTGCGCCTGGCGCGACATGGCGTCCTGCAGGCCGACCGGAATGGCGACGTCCCTGATCTCGACCGAATTGACTGAGATGCCCCAGTCGGCGGTCTTTTGCGCGATCTCGGTACGCAGCACTTCGTCCGCCGCCTTGCGCTCGGCCAGGAGCGCCGACAGATGCGAGGCGCCGATCATCTCGCGCAAGGATGTCTGCGCCACGCGGTCGATGGCCTCGCGGTAATTGGCGATGTTGAGCGCGGCGCGCTGGGCGTCGTGCACATGCCAGAAGATCACGGCATCGACATTGACCGGCACGGTGTCGCGGGTGAGCGCCTGCTCGGCGTTGAACTGCGTGGTCTGGATGCGCTCGTCGATCACCGCGGCGATGGCGTCGATCACCGGGATGATGACGAACAGCCCGGGCCCCTTCACGCTCGACAGCTTGCCGGCGCGCAAGATGACGAAGCGCTCCCAGTTGTTGGCCATCTTGAGCGAAAACAGCGTGAGCACGGCGAGGATGCCGAAGCCGATGCCGATCAGGAACATGCCGGACAGGAACAGCAGCGCGCCGATGGCGCCGAAAACGACGGTGACGAGCAGGGTGATGGGATTCATGGCAATGGCTCCGTGTTGCGACGATAAAGAAACGCTATCGACGGCAGGTTACCCCGCAATCGAAACGCCGACGACCGGCAATCGGTCGTTTTTATCGGTCGCAGCCGGAGCGGAACAGGTTCAAACGCGCGCGGACGTCTTTTCCCGTAAATGCGGGAAACGCTCCGACAACAGCGAGCCGTGGTAAAAGGTCGGCTTGAACGCCGGATGGGCGCGGATATTGTCAAACCAGGTGACGATGCGCGGCAGATCCTGCCAGTCCGGCAGGCCGAGATCGTGCATTCTCACGAGAGCCGGCATCACCGCCACGTCGGCCAGCGTCATCGCCTTGCCCTGCAGCCAGGGCCCGCCGCTGCGCTCGATCTCGGCATCCATGCGCTCATAGGAACGGCGCAGGCGGGCGAGGGCTGCGTCCATCTCCGCCTTGGGGAAGCCGGTCTGCCCCATGGTCAGCATGAATTCGCGCCGCAGCGGCTTGCTCTCGGCCATGGCCACGAAGGCCTCGCGGCTCATCTTCTGGAAGCTCGGCAGGAAGGCGAGGTTGAAGGTCGGCACCCGCACCGAAGCGGCCGGCATCTCGTCGATAAAATGCATCAACGCGCGCATGCGGGCGCGGGCCACCGGGTCTTCCGGCGTGAAGCTCAAGTCGGGCGTAACTTCGTCGAGATATTCGGCGATGACGGTCGAATCGATGACGATGGAACCGTCATGGTCGAGGGTGGGCACCACCCCATTCGGATTGAGCTTGAGGTAATCGGGCTTGAGCTGGTCGCCTTCCAGCAAATTGAGCTTGATTTCGTTAAAGGCGAGCCCCTTGGCGTTGAGCACGAAGCGCACACGCTGGCTGCACGTCGATTGCGGCGCGTTGTAGAGCGTGAAGGCCATGGACGGCTCCGATTACAAACGTGTTCTCGCAGATTGGTGCAGGATGGTACCGCAGTATCCCAAGTCACGCTGGGAAAATTTACGGCCTATTTACTTGGCAGCGGCATGCGCGAGGGCTTCACTGAGATCGTGCGCAGCCGCCGTTATCCTCCCTTTAGGCTTAGACGGTGGCGTGAATCCTCCACCTTATGCACACAGGACCCCTGCAAAGGGGTCCTTTTTTTATTGTCGCGGTTTTTTGATGCAGCCAGACACCCAGACTTCCCCTCCCCTTGCGGGAGAGAGGAAAAGAAGACTACTCCAGCCCCGTGCCGACGTTCTTGTTCTCCGGCTCGAGCTTCATGCCGGCGGCGAGCGCCATGGTCTCGGCCAGCGCGGCGAAGTCCTTGCTCAGATATTCTTCCGGATTCTTCTGCAACGTGGCCGCGCCGAAATGCGTCTGCAGCACCTCGCGCGTCGCGGCGGTCACCGGCATCGGCACGTCCCATTCGCGGCCGAGCTCGAGGCCGAGATCGAGGTCCTTGCGCAGCAGCTCCGGCGTAAACGTCGTGGTCCAGTCGAGATTGACCAGCGCCGGCGTCTTGTAGGCGGTGAACATCGAGCCCATGACGCCGTTGTTCATGAAAGCGAGGAAGGCGTGGCGCGGCACGCCCATCTTGTTGGCGAGCAGCGTGATCTCGATCAGATTCTCGATCACCACGCCGAGCATGACGTTGTGCGCGATCTTGCAGATGCGCGCCAGTTCGCCGTCGCCGACATAGGACACGCCGCGCGGCGCGAACACCTCGATCAGCGGCATGGCGATCTTGGCGTCGGCTTCCGGGCCCGACACCACCGACGACAGTTTGCCGGCCTTGATCACCTTGGCGTTGCCGGACACCGGCGCGGCGATCAAGCTCACGCCCTTCTCGGTCAGCCGCGCGCGGATGGCGGCGGATTCATCGACCGAGATCGACGAGCAGTCGACCAGCATCTTCGGCTTTTGGGCGCCGGAGAGCAGGCCGTCTTTGCCGAACACGACCTGTTCGACGTCCTTGCCGGTCGACACGATGGCGAACACCACTTCGCAGGCAGCAAGCTCTACCGGCTTGTCGACGATCTTGGCGCCTTTGGCGGCGAGCGGCTCGGCCTTGGCACGGGTGCGGTTCCACACCGTCACCTGGTGGCCGGCCTTGAGCAGGCGCTCCACCATCGGCGTGCCCATGCGGCCAACCCCGATCCAGCCGATCTTTTGCGCAGTCTTCGACATCGCGAAACTCTCCCGTTGAAATTGTGCCGCAAATGCTGCGGGCTCGGCCGGGGCTTTAGCCGTTCTATCGCGAAATCGCCAGTGGTGTACCGCTGGGCGGGTATGCCGCGACGCCGATGCTTGTGGCGGCCGTTCAAAAAGTTATCCTGCCGTCGCACAGGTCAAAAGACCCCGTTTCAAGGGGCCTGACTTCCGGAGGAGCGCTAGGCCCCAATGCAGGATGCGGCCAGCAGCATTGCCGCGACGACGGCGCCCGAAGGCGGCGCCGAGCGCTGGCGGCTGATCGCGCGCAATGTCTTCCCGTTCGCGGTGGTGGGCACGATCTGGGAGATCGTCGCCTGGATGGGCATCTTTCCGCACCGGCTGTTTCCGACGCTGGAGGAAGTGGCGCTCTCGTTTTACCAGCTCAGCGTGGCCGGCATCCTGCCGCACCACGCCATCCAGACCGTGCTCCGCCTGCTCACCGGCTTTGCGCTGGCGGCGAGCGTCGGCGTGACCATCGGCGTGCTGATGGGGCGCTCGCGCCGCGCCGAGGACATCTTGCTGCCGCTGGTGTCGATCGGCGCGCCGATCCCGGGGCTCGCTTATGCGCCGCTGTTCCTGCTCTGGTTCGGCCTCGGCAATGTCTCGGCGGTGCTGCTGGTCGGCTTCGTCGCCGCCTTCCCGATCATCTTCAACAGCTGGACCGGCGTGAAGGCGGTGAAGGAAATCTGGCTGCGCTCGGCGCAATCGATGGGCGCCGACGACCGCCGCATGTTCCGCCACGTCATCCTGCCGGGCGCGCTGCCTTACATCCTGACCGGACTGCGGCTCGGCCTGGCGCAGGCCTGGCGCGTGCTGGTGGCGATCGAGATGCTGGCCGCCGTGCCCTGGGGGCTGGGCTGGATGATTTTCGGCGCGCGCGAATTCCTCAACACCGACGTCATGATGGCCGGCATCGCGGTGATCGGCATCATCGGGCTGACGCTGGAGAAACTGGTGTTCCAGCGCATCGAGAATTACACCGTAGTGCGCTGGGGCATGGTCACCGCATGACCGAAAACGGACAGCGCGCCCGCTCACTCATCCGCGCCGCCATCACGCTGGCGGCGGCCGCCGCCGTCTATGAGCTGCTGGCGCGCAGCGGCTATTTCGCGCCGGCGCTGCTGCCGAAACTGTCGGTCGTCGTTACTACGCTGATCGCAACGCTGGCCGACGGCAGCATGATCCAGCATTCTGTCTACACGCTGTACCGGGTGATGTTCGGCTTCGGCCTAGCGATCGCGGTCGGCATCCCGCTCGGCATCCTGATGGCGCGTTTCACCGCGGTGGAAAATTTCTTTCTGCCGCTGGTCAGCGCGCTGATGCCGATCCCCTCCTTCGCGCTGGTGCCGCTGTTCATGCTGTGGTTCGGCATCGGCAACCTCACCACCATCCTGATCGTGTTCTATGCCGCCACCTTCCCGATGCTGTTCAACACCTGGTCGGGCGTGCGCTCGGTCAATCCGATCTGGCTGCGCGCGGCCGGCTGCATGGGCGCCGACGAGCACAGCCTGTTCTGGAAGGTGATCATTCCCGGCGCCTCGCCCTTCATCATCACCGGCATGCGGCAGTCGTTCCTGCGCGCCTGGATCGCGGTGGTCGGCGCCGAGATGATCGCGGCCTCCGATTGGGGGCTCGGCTGGGTGATCTTCGACGCCAAGGAATTCCTCAACACCGACATCATGCTGGCCGCGCTCGTGGTCATCGGTGGCATCGGCTATCTGTTCGAGCGCCTGGTGTTCGGCGGGATCGAGCGCGCCACCGTGCTGCGCTGGGGCATGGTGCGTTCGGCGAAGGGATAATGTGGTATGAGCGACGGTAAGAGCGGCCCGGTCCTCTGGCATATCGACGACCGCAACGTCGCCTATGTCACGCTCAACCGGCCGGAGGTCTACAACGCCTATAACGGCGAGCTGCTCGCCGGCCTGCACGCGGCTTATGATGCGCTGGCGGCGAAAAATCCGCGCGCGGTGGTGATCGCGGGCAATGGCAAGAATTTCCAGGCCGGCGCCGACGTCGGTTGGCTCAATGCAACGCGGCAATCCTCGCCCGAAAACAACCTGAAGGCCTCGCGCCTGACCGCGGAGGCGGTGCAGCGACTCAATCTGCTGCCGGTGCCGACGCTGGCGCTGGTGCAGGGCGCCTGCTTCGGCGGCGGCACCGGCATTGTCGCCGCCTGCGACGTCGTGATCGCCGCCGACAACGCCACCTTCTCGATCGCCGAGGTGCGTGTCGGCGTCGCCGGCACCATCATCATCCCGCAGCTCAACGACGCCATCGGCCTGCGCCAAGTGCGGCGCTACGCGCTCACCGGCGAGCGCTTCGACGCTAGGCAAGCCCACCGCATCGGCCTGGTGCACGAGGTGGTGCCGCTCGCCGAGTTGACCGCCGCCGGCGAGCGCATCGTCGGACATCTGTTGGCCAGCGGACCGGAGGCGGTGGCGCAGACCAAGATCGCCGCCATGCGCTCGGCCTGGAGCCATCTCGACGATGCCGCCTTCAATGCGCTGATCGAAAGTCACTCCGCCCGGCGTCAGTCGGCCGAGGCGGCGGAAGGCCTGGGGGCATTCCTGGAAAAACGCCCGCCGCGCTGGGCGCCAGCCAAGGTCAAAGGCTAGCGCATGATCCCGAAAAGTGGGAACCGGTTTTCGGATAAGATCATGCGCAAACGAAAGAAACTTTAAGTATGCTCCCCATCGAAATTCGCGACGTGACGCTCGTCTACGACACGCCCGGCGGCAAGGTGCCGGGCGTCAAGAACGTCAGCTTCAATATCGGCGCTTCCGAATTCATCTGCATCGTCGGGCCGTCCGGCTGCGGCAAGTCGACGCTGCTCAATATCATCGCCGGCTTTCTCACGCCCGCCGCCGGCGAGATCCGCATCGGCGGCAAGCCGGTCACCGGCCATGGCATGGACCGCGGCGTGGTGTTCCAGGATTTCGCCCAGCTTTTCCCCTGGCGCACCGCGCTCGGCAACGTCACCTTCGGGCTGGAAATGAAGGGCGTGGCCAAGGCCGAGCGCGAGACCATCGCGCGCGAACAATTGCGCCTGGTCAAGCTGGAGAAGTTCACCGCTTCCTATCCGCATCATCTGTCCGGCGGCATGCAGCAGCGGGTCGCCATCGCCCGCGCGCTGGCGTACAATCCGGCCGTGCTGCTGATGGACGAGCCGTTCGCGGCGCTCGACGCGCTGACGCGCGACGACATGCAGCGGCTGCTCGCCGACGTGTGGCGGGAGACCCGCAAGACGGTGATTTATGTGACGCACAACGTGGCCGAGGCGGTGTATCTGGCCGACCGGGTGATCGTGATGAGCCCGCATCCCGGCACCGTCAAAGCCGAAATCAAGATCGATCTGCCGCGCCCGCGCGATCCGCTGAGCGTGGAATTCCTCGAATGCCAGAAGGAATTGCTGGGCTATCTCGGCCACAATGCCAACGCCAACGAGCCGGTGAATTAAGTGAAGCGGAATAAACAACCAACTCGTCGTTCCGGGACGCCGCCATTAGCGCGTTTACGCGCGTCTTCGACGCGCTATGGCGGCGGACCCGGAATCCATACTCCGCAACGCTGGGGTTATGGATTCCGGGTTCGCGAGCTTCGCTCGCGCCCCGGAATGACAAAAAGTTTAAAGGGAGGATGAGCGATGACCATTCTGCACACGGGAATTAACCGCCGCCATGTGCTGACGGGCGCCGGCGCGCTTGTCGTCGGACTGGGCGTCAAGCCCGCCGCAGCACTGGAGACGGTACGGCAGGGCTATCAGACCAATATGTGGGGCATGCCGACCTACTACCTGCTGCGCTCCGGCCTGCTGGAGAAGCACGGCGTCAAGTTCGAGGAATTCGCCGTGCCGTCCGGCAATCTCACGATGCAACAGATGGTGGCGCGCCAGGTCGACATGGGCACCTATGCCGGACCGTCCTTCGCCATCGGCCACGACAAAGGCGGCCTGCTCGCCATCGCCATGATCGAATATGTCGGCAAGACCGCGCGCGTGATGGCGCGCAAGGATCTGGGCATCACCAAGGTCGAACAGCTCAAGGGCCTGAAGGTCGCGAATCAGACCGGCTCGTCCACCGGCAACATCTTCGTCGATCAG
>JACQDO010000045.1 GCA_016201085.1 Hyphomicrobiales bacterium
ATCGCGGCCGGCTTCGACCTGATCTGGTTCGGCATCTACATCGTGCTGGTGGTGGAGATGGCGCAGATCACGCCGCCGGTCGGTTTCAATCTCTATGTCCTGCAAGGCATGACCGGCCGCAACATTTTTACCATCGGCGCCTATGCGCTGCCGCTGTTCTTCTTGATGTGCGTCGCGGTGGTGCTGGTGGCGATGTTCCCCGGCATCGCGCTGTGGCTGCCCTCGACCATGCTGGATGTGAAGTAGCGAAGGAGGACTGCTGTGAGGAAACTTCTGCCGCTCGCTTTGGCGCTGTTCGCATTCGTACCGGATGTGTCGGCGCAGGATTATCCCAACCGCGTCATCACGCTGGTGGCGCCCTATACGCCGGGCGGCCCGTCCGACACCACCGCGCGCATGATCGCCGGCCCGATGGCGAAAGCGCTCGGCCAGCAGATCGTCGTCGAGAACGTCACCGGCGCCGGCGGCACCATCGGCACCAACCGCGTCGCCAAGGCCAAGCCCGACGGCTACACGCTGATGGTGTCCGGCTCGGCCACCCATGCCGCCGCCGAATTCCTCAGCAAGGACTTGCCGTACCGCTCGACCGATTTCGAGCAGATCGGCCTGATCAATGTTTCGCCGGTGGTGCTGGTGGCGCGCAGCGCGGTGCCGGCCAACACGCTGAAGGAATTCGTCGACTATCTGAAAGCCAACGAGATGAAAGTCACCGAGGCGGACGCCGGCGTCGGCTCGATCTCCAATCTCGCCTGCTCGGTGTTCCACGCGCTAACGGATGTGCACCCGACGGTCGCCTCCTATCGCGGCACGCCGCAGGCGACCATGGATCTGGTGGCCGGCAATGTCGACTTCGGCTGCAACCAGATCGTCAACATCGTGCAGCACGTGCAGACCGGCAAGCTCAAGGCCTATGCCGTGACCGGCGACAAGCGCTCGCCGATGCTGCCGGATGTGCCGACCACCGCCGAGGCCGGCATGCCGGCGTTCAATCTCACGGTCTGGTTCGGCCTCTCAGCCCCCAAGGGCACGCCGGCGCCGGTCGTCGCCAAGCTCAATGAGGCTTTGAACGTGGCGCTGAGCGATCCCGACGTGGTCAAGCGGTTCGCCGATCTCGGCTATACGGTGCCGCCGCCGGCGGAGCGCGGCACCGCCCATTTCGACAAATTGTACAAGGATGAAGTCGTGCTGTGGGCCAAGGTGCTCGGCGGCCTCGGCCTCGGCAAGAAGTAATCGCCCGCCCGCATGAGCGAAACCTGGCAGCCGCGGCGCGCGGTGCAGATCGTCGCCGGCACGCCGCCCGGCGGCGGCCTCGATCGCGTGGCGCGCGCGCTGGCGCAGGCGATCGGGCAGGCCGGCGCGCTCGGCGTGCCGGTGGAGGTGGTCAATGTGGCGGGCGACGGCGCGCGGCGCGCCTGGACGCACTTCGTCGACCAGCATCCAGGCAATGCGCATGTGCTGTCGATCAGCTCGCCTAACCTCACCACCGACTATCTCGCCGGCATCGCCGACTTCGAGCACAGCAAGTACACGGCCATCGCCACGCTGGTGACCGAATACATCGTCTTCGCGGTCGCGGCCAACTCAGACATCAAAATCGGTGCCGATCTCATCGCGCGCCTGGGCGCTGCGCCGCGCCAGGTCACCGTCGCGCTGTCGACCGCGCTCGGCAATCCGAATCATGTCGCGCTCGCCAAGCTGACGCGCGTGGCCGGCGGCAATATCGGCGCGCCGGCGATCCGTGTGTTCGACAGCGCGCTCGATGCGGTGGCCGACGTGGTGGCGGGCAAGGCCGACGTCTGCGCCGTCACCGCCGCCAGCGTATTGAAGGAGCTTGAGGCCTCCCGCGTGCGTGTGCTGGCGATCTCGGCGCCGGCGCGGCTCACGGGCAGCTTCGCCGAGGTGCCGACCTGGAAGGAACTCGGCGTCGACTGCGCGATCGGCGCCTGGCGCGGCGTCAGCGCACCGGCCGCTGTCCCGCCGGCGCAGGTCGAGTTCTGGCAGGGTATTATCGCCGACGCCACCGGGCAGCCGGTCTGGCGCGAGGCGCTGGCGCGGCTCAATTGGTCGCCGATGCTGCGCGTGGGCGCCGACTTGCGCGAATATTTGGCGCAGGAGCGCGCGGAATTCGTCGCGGTGCTGGGCGCACTGGGCCTGCTCAAGCGGCACTAGAGCATTTTCCGGCGAAGTGGGAACCGGTTCGCCGTAGAAAATGCGACCAAATAAGGAATCTAGAGCGCGTTTCCGATTCAATCGAAACGGAACGCGCTCTAGCCAGGCTCCGCGCAAGGATTATTTAAGGCGATGCGTTAAACTGTCACGCGAATCAATTATGCTGGATTTCAGCATGACGATTTGTGCGGTTGCTAAGCGATGAGCAGACCGACGTATCCTCGCACGGGATACCCAGGTTTCGCGCTCGCCCGACCCGCTGTCTGCCGAACATCTCCCACTCTGGCAAAATCCACCGGCGCCGCGCCCGCGCGCGGCGTGCTGGCGCATGACCCGTATATCTTAAAGCAGCAAAAGGAGACCGGCCTTGGGTAGACAATTCAGCCAACGGCACTTCAACAACAAGCAATTCAGCAAGAAACGCCGGCGCAATGGGAGGGCGTTCGAGACGGCGGAGATCATCGAATTCCAGGGTTCCAAGTTCGAGGCCGAGCGCGCGCTGCCGCCGATCAAGCCGCTCAACCCGATGCAGGCGAATTACCTCGCCGCGCTGCGCGGCAGCCCGCAGGTGATCGTGCTGGGGCCGGCCGGCACCGGCAAGACCTGGCTGGCCGCCACTTATGCCGCCGATCTTCTGCGCAACCGGCAGATCGACAAGATCATCCTCACGCGGCCGAACGTGCCGTGCGGACGTTCGCTGGGATATTTTCCCGGCACCCTGGAGGACAAATTCGCGCCCTGGGCGGTGCCGGTGGCGGAAGCGATCAAGGAGCGCATCGGCAAGGCGGCTTACGAGATCGCGCTCAAGAACGGCGGCATCGAGCTGGTGCCGTTCGAAGTGATGCGCGGCCGCTCCTGGAAAAACGCCTTCGTGCTGTTCGACGAGGCGCAGAACGCGACGCCGGCCGAGATCAAGACCTTCCTCACCCGCATCGGCGAAAGTTGCAGCGTGGTGATCAACGGCGACGTCAGCCAATGCGACCTCAATGAGGCCAGCGGGTTGCGCACGGTCATCCACCTGGTCAAGTCGCAGCTGCTGGCGGTGCCGGTGATCGAATTCACAAAGGCCGACATCGTCCGCTCGGGCGCCTGCGCCATGTGGGTGCGCGCCTTCGACGAGGCCAATTTGTAGCGCGGCCAGACGTTCCAGCACGGTCCGGCCGCCGCGCCGGCTCAAAGCCGAACGGCGTTTCGCCCGTAACGCATTGATCTGGCTCACATTGCTATTTTGCGATGTGTCAAAACGGTGCGCGTACCGCTGCGGTATTTTGTGACCCAACTCGTTTTCGGGAAGGCGCATGAAACCATGAACCGGCAACGCCTGTTGCTCACGATCGTGCCCGCGCTGCTTATTGCCGCCGGGGCGATTGTCTGGGCGATGTTTTTCCGTGCGATCGATGTGCAGGTCGCGCATCCCGAGCGCGACGTCATGGTGCAAGTGTTCGGCCTCGGCACGGTCGAGGCGCGGGTCACCTCACAGATCGGCTTTAAGATTTCTGGCGTCCTGGTCGATCTTCGCGCCGATGTCGGCGATCGCGTTGCCAAGGGCGCCGTTTTGGCGCGCCTCGACGATCGTGAGCAAAGGGCCCAAGTCGCTCGCGCGGAAGCAGCGGTGGACCAGGCCGAGGCCAATTTGCAACGATCTACTGCGAGCGTCGCGAAGGCAACGGCGACTTATGGCAATGCCAAGAGGATCAACGAACGCCAACAAAAGCTCGTGAAGACAAACGCGGCCTCGGTTGAAGCTGCTGAGACCGCGCAGGCGACTGAAGACGCGGCGCTTGCGGATTTGAACTTGGCGAAGAGCGACGTTCTAGTGGCCAAAGCCGCTATCAGCGATGCTAAGGCGCAAGAGCAGCAGCAAACTGCCACACTGTATTTTCACACCCTCGCTGCGCCCTATGACGCCATGGTGACTACGCGGCAGAAGGAACTCGGCTCGGCTCTCAACGCGGGCCAGCCTGTGTTCACGCTGATCGATCCGAAATCGGTCTGGGTGCTCGCCTATATCGATGAGAGCAAAGCCGGGGAGATCGAAGTTGGGGAGCCCGCGGATATCGTGTTGCGATCCCATCCGAACCAGCGCCTGAAGGGGCAAGTGGTGCGCATCGAACCCGAGAGCGACCGCGTCAACGAAGAGCGCAAAGTCGAGATCGCGTTCGACGATATCCCGGCCTTTGCCAATCTCGGCGAGCAGGCCGAGGTCTACATCACCACGGTCCATCTGCCGCAGACCGTGTTGGTGCCGGAAGCGGCGATCGTCGGGCTCGGCAAGAACCGCGGCACCGTCTGGACGTTGGAAGACGGACATCTTCAGCAACGCGAGGTGACGTTCGGACACCGGCTGCTCGACGGGCGGTATGAGATCGTCGGCGGCGTGCCGGACAAGGCCGCGATCGTCGCCAAATTGCGCGGCGGGCTGCGCGTCGGTCGCGCGGGCAAGATTGCGAAAGGGCCAGCCAAATGAATCTGGCCTATCGGGATATCAAACATAATCTGCTGCGTTTCGTGCTGACCAATTTCGGGCTGAGCCTGCTGCTCGGCATCGTGATCATGATCACCGGTGTCTATGGCGGCCTGATCGACGACGCGTTGAAGCAGGCGCGCGCGGCCAATGCCGACCTGTGGGTTATCGAGGATGGCACTAACGGCCCGTTCGCCGAGGCCTCGCGCATCGCCGGCGACACGCGCGAACTGGTGAGCCGCGTCTACGGCGTTGAGCGCGCCGGCTCCGTCACCTACCAGTCGGTGCAGACCGTCCTGAACGACAAGCCGCTGCGGATTTTCCTCATCGGCTACGAGCCGGGCCGGCCGGGCGGGCCGCATAAGCTGGCGGCCGGTCGCGAGCTCATGCGCAGCCACTATGAGATGATCGTGGATCGGTCCGCCGGTCTCGCCATCGGTCAGGAGGTCCCGCTCGGCACGCACGGCCACAAGTTCACGGTGGTCGGATCGATGCGTGACGAGGTCACCTCGTCAGGCGATCCGGTCGCCTATATCACGCTGCGCGACGCCCAAGTGCTGCAATTCGAATCCGCCCCGCCGGCGGCGCGGCGCGAGCTTGCGCGCGGCGGGCTTTTGCAATCCAACGATCAGGTCAATGCCATTATCGCCAAGGTGTCGCCTTTCGTGCCGGTCAACGAGGTGGCGGCCGCGCTGTCACGCTGGAAGCATCTCTCGGCGCCCACGCAGGAGCAGCAGGAAACGCTGCTGAGCAAGTTCGTCATCGAGCGGGCGCGCAAGCAACAAGGCCTGATCATGGTGCTGCTGGTGATCGTCTCCGCTGTGATCATCGCCCTGATCATCTACACGCTGACCATGGACAAGGTGCGCTCCATCGCCACGCTCAAGTTTGTCGGCGCACCGGACCGCACCATCATCGGCCTCATCGTGCAGCAAGCGCTGTCGATGGGCATCTTCGGCTACTTCACCGGACTGGCGCTGGTGCTTGTGTTCAAGCCGTATTTTCCGCGCCGGCTAGTGCTCGACCCCGAGAGTGTCGCGATCGTGTTCGTCATCACCATCGTGGTCTGCCTGCTCGCAAGCACGCTCGGCATCCGACTGGCGCTCAAGGTCGATCCAGCCGAAGCGCTCGCCAGTTCGGGCTGACATCATGGGCACGCCCAGCAAACAACCCGTCGTCCGCGTCGAGCACCTGTCGAAAACCTTCGGGCAGGGCATGGCGCGTGTCGACGCTCTGGTTGACATTAATCTGGAAGTCTTCCCCGGCCAGGTGGTCGGGCTGATGGGACCGAGCGGTTCCGGCAAAACGACACTGTTGCACTGCATCGCCTGCATTCTGGAGCCGAGCAGCGGCCGCGTCACGCTCGATGGCGAGGTCGTCTATGACCAGCGCTGGCTCAAGGCCGATCTGCGCCGGCTGCGGCTCGACAAGATCGGTTTCATTTTCCAGTATCCCAATCTGCTGCCGTTTCTCGACGGCAGCGACAACGTGGCCGTGGTACTCGATCTCGCCGGCATGAGCGCGGCGCCCGCGCGCAAGCGTGCGATCGAGCTGCTTGACTATCTCGAGGTCGGCCATCGCAAGCATGCTTTGCCTAAGCAACTCTCCGGCGGCGAAGCGCAACGCGTGGCGATCGCGCGCGCGCTGGCCAACCGGCCGCGCATCATTCTCGCCGACGAGCCGACCGCGCCGCTCGATTCAAGCCGCGCCCGCATCGTGATGGATCTGTTACGGCGGATCGCGGTCGATCAGCAGGCCGCGATCATCGTCGTCACCCACGACGAAATGATCCTGGACCGGTTCGATCACATCTTCCGCCTGCGCGACGGCCGGCTGGAGGGCGGGCCCGCCGCCGACGTCAAAGCTGAATTGGCGACGGTCGGATAGCGGCGGCCGTCCCGTCACCTAAAATTGGCGGGGG
>JACQDO010000311.1 GCA_016201085.1 Hyphomicrobiales bacterium
AGCACCACCGCATCGCCGTCGCCGATGCCCTGCACGGCAGCGTCCTCCGGGTGGATCATCACGGTTGGCCGCTCTTCCTCGGACAGCGAGGTCGGCGTTTCGTTGAACGTCGAGTTCAGGAAATTTCGTGCGGGTGACGTCGCAAGGCGGAGCGGATGCGTCGCATCGGCCTGCTCGATCGAGGCCCAATGGTCCGGCAGCGTCGGCATGTCGTCCACTGGGCCGCAATGATACGGGCTGCGGAACGGCACCTTGCGCCACTCCGGCTTGAAGCGGAACTTGCCGTCCGGCCAGTTGAACCCGGTGAGAAAGTGAGCTTTCTCGAACGGCGGCTGGCAATCGATCCACTTCGCGCGTTCGAGCGTTTCGAGATCGCCGCGCTTTGAGCGGCGCAGCATGTCGTCGATCAACTCGCGCGGGCTCATGTGAAAGCCGGGATGATCGGCGCCGACGCGTTTGGCCAGCGCGCACATGACCTCGTGATTGTTGCGGCACTCGCCCGGCGGCTCGACCAGTTTGGGTCCCAAGATGATGTATTGGTGGCCGCCGCCGCGATAAATGTCGTCGTGCTCCAAAAACGTGGTGGCCGGCAGCACCACATCGGCCATCTTGGCGGTTTCGGTCATGAACTGCTCGTGCACGCAGACGAACAGGTCGTCGCGCGCAAAGCCGCGCTTGACTTGTGTTTGGTCGGGGCAGACCGACATCGGATTGGTATTCTGCACGATCATCGCCATGACCGGCCCGCCGCCTTGCAATGCGTCACGCTCGCCGGTGAGGATCGCGCCAATGCGCGATTGATCGAGCATGCGCACCGCGGAATCGCGCACGTCGAGCCCTTCGATTACAATCTTGTCGAACTTGAAGATATCGGCATTGGCGGTGAAGGCGCCGCCGCCTTCGAGCTGCCAGGCGCCGCTCACCGCCGCGATGCAGCTGGCCGCGTGCATATTGGCGGGGCCATTGCGAGAGCGCGCGAAGCCGTAGCCGAGCCGGAAATAGGCGCGTTTGCGCTCGCCAATCAGTCTGGCGAATTGCTCGATCGTCTCCACCGGCACGCCGGTAATTTCGGACGCCCATAGCGGATCGCGGCTGCGCAAATGCGCCTCCAGCTCGCGCGGCGCGTCGGTGTATTTCGTGAGGTAATCCCAATCGGCCTTGCCGTCGCGGAACAGGCAATGCATCAGCGCGCACGCCAGCGCGCCATCGCTGCCGGGCTTCACCAGCACGGCGAGATCGGCCTGCTGCATGGTGCCATTCATATAGATGTCGACCGCCACGATCTTGGCGCCGCGTTCTTTGCGCGCGCGGATGGCATGCGTCATCACATTGACCTGGGTGTTCACCGCATTGGTGCCCCAGATCACCACCATATCGGACCTGGCCATTTCGCGCGGATCGGGCCCGGCGATGGTGCCGACGCCGGCGGCGAAGCCGCTATAGGCCGGATTGACGCAGATGGTGGAATGGAAGCCTGAGTATTTCTTGACGTGGCGCAGCCGGTTGATGCCGTCGCGCATCACCAGGCCCATGGTGCCGGCATAGTAATAAGGCCACACGGATTGCGCGCCGTGCCGCCGCTCGGCCTTGAGGAAGTTTTCCGCCACCAGATCGAGTGCGTCATCCCACGAGATCGGCGCGAATTGCTCGGAGCCCTTCGGGCCGGCGCGCCGCAGCGGATGCATGAGGCGGTCGGCGTGATGCTCGCGCTCGGCATAGCGCGCGACCTTGGCGCAGATCACGCCGGCGGTGTAGTCGTTGTCCTTGGCGCCGTGCACGCGGCCGATGGTGCGCTCGTCAATCAGCTCGACGTCGAGCGCACAGGTCGACGGGCAATCGTGCGGACAGGCGGAATGACCGATCCGCTTGGGCTGTGGGATTTGGGCGGTCTGATTCATGGCGTCCGCCAAGCATAACCCAGCGGGCCGCCGTTGTCAGACCTCTTGTTCCTCCACGTGCCACACTTTGCGGCAGACGACATAGGCCACGACCATCGCCACCAGCAGTACGCCGCGTACGATCCACGTCTTGACCAGGTCGGGATTGTCGCCGCCGTAAAAATGATCGCCGATCCGATCGACAACGATCCAGAGGATCAATGCGACACCGGCGAGGATTTCGTCGAGCTTCAGGTGGCGATGTTTGCCGACGATGAAATAGCCGAGACCGAGAACGACGATGCCGCCCACAGGCCCGCCCCAGATGTGGAGCAGGTGCAACACCGCCGCGCCGAACCAGCCGGCCAGAGCGGGATCGGTGGCCATGACGTCGCCGGCGACCCAGCCGAGGAGCGCGCCGCCGCCCCAGACCAGCACGCGGTAGCGATCGAGCAACGCCATCAGGATCGCCGATCCCGCGACGATCAACGGCACGCTGGTGGCGAGACCGAAGATTATCAGCGTCGCCTTAATGGACGCCGCATTCAGAATGTCCACCTGCGCGGCGGCAATTTCGGCGGTCGCCGCGATGGCGATAACGTTGTCGAGACTCATGACGATGTCGGCGATGGCGACGATGCGCACCGCGCGCCAGAGCGTGTGCGCGCCCTCGACGTCTTCGCC
>JACQDO010000338.1 GCA_016201085.1 Hyphomicrobiales bacterium
CGATTTTCTCCGACTCATCGACCAGCGGACAGACCAAAAAAGCGCGCTGGCCCTGGCCGAGCGCGCGGCCGACCGCGTCCTCGACTTCGGAAACGCGCGTGAGCGGAATGGTGCGGGTGTCGATCGGCTGGCGGCCGGCCGGCTTTTCGCGCAATTCGGAAATGTCCATGTCGCCGAAATAGGTCAGCACCAGCGTGCGCGGGATCGGCGTGGCGGTGAGCACCAGCACATCGACCGCCTCGCCCTTCTGCGTCAGCGCAAGACGCTGGTGCACGCCGAAGCGGTGCTGCTCGTCGACGATCGCCAGCGCCAGATCGTGGAAGGCGACGTCCTCCTGGAACAGCGCGTGCGTGCCGATCAACAGATCGATGTCGCCGAGCGTGAGGCGGTCGATGATTTCCTTGCGCGCAGGGCCGCGCTCGCGCCCGGTGAGAATGGCGACGCGAATGTCGGCGGCCTCCGCCAGCGGTGCAATGGTGTTGAAATGTTGCCGCGCCAGAATTTCGGTCGGCGCCATGAAGGCGGCCTGGCGGCCGGCCTCGATCACGGTTGCCGCCGCAACCAGCGCCACCACGGTCTTGCCGGAGCCGACGTCGCCTTGCAGCAGCCGCAGCATGCGCTGCGGACGCGCGAGGTCGGTGACGATGTCGTCGACCGCCTTCTGCTGCGAATGGGTGAGGGCATAAGGCAGCGCCTTGAGGATGTGCGCACGCATCCGCCCTTCGCTGGCGGTACCGCGGCCGGCTTGCCGGCGCATGTGCGCGCGCACCAGCGCAAGCGCGAGCTGGCCGGCGAGCAGTTCGTCATAGGCGAGCCGCGTCCAGGCCACGCTTTCGGGGACGATGTCGTGCGGCTCGTGCGGCCGGTGCAGATGGCGCAAGGCATCGGTGAAAGCGGGAAAGCGCTCGCGCGCGATCCAAGCTTCGTCCTGCCACTCCGGTAACTCGGGCAGCCGCGTGAGCGCTGAGTCCATCGCGCGCCGGACATGACCGAGGGACAGGTTTTCGGTGAGCGGATAGACCGGCTCGACCAGCGGCAGATCGGCAAAGCCTTTCTCGTCCACCACCCGATCGGGATGCACCATTTGCAGATTGCCGTCATAGACTTCGGCGGTGCCCGAGACGTAACGCTGCTCGCCCACCGGCAGCAGCTTCTCCAGGTAATCCTTGCGCGCGTTGAAAAAAGTCAGCGTCAGCGTCTGCCCGGTGTCGTCGCTGGTGACGACGCGATAGGGCGCGCGCGCGCGATGCGGCGGCGGCGGGCGATGCTCCTCGACCGTCACCGCCACGGTGACCACCTGGCCGGCCTGCACCGCGTTGAGCTTGGGCCGCGCGCGGCGGTCGATGGCGCCCGTGGGCAGATGCAGCAGCAGGTCGATGACGCGCGGCGCCTCGCGCTCGAGCAGGCGGGCATAGAGCCGCTCCAGCTTCGGCCCGACGCCGGGCAGGCTGGTGAGGGAAGCAAACAGGGGATTGAGCACGAGCGGCCGCATGAACCCATCATTGCAAAGTTTCCGGCCATGACAAATGAGGGGTTGCCCTCTATATATGCCCCGCCAGGCCCCGTCCGGGTTTTTGGCGTTGGGGAATGGCAATGACAGGCACTGGAATTTCGAGCGATGGGCTGGACGGACGCCGCAAGCGGCTGCTGTTTCGCTCCTGGCATCGCGGCATCCGCGAGATGGACCTGGTGCTGGGCAAGTTCGCCGACGCGCATATCGCCATCCTGAACGACGGCGAGCTGGACGAATACGAGCGCTGGCTCGAAGTGCCCGATCAGAAAATCTATGGCTGGGTGAACGGCGCGCAAGCGGTGCCGCCCGAATTCGACACCGCTTTATTCGCTCGCCTGCGTGACTTCCACAAAGATGGACCGCAAAGCGCATGATCCCGAAAAGCATGTCCTCGACCCCGATCGGGGATGGCAACCGGTTTCCCGCCTTCGCGAAGCCCGCTTCGGCGGGCGAAGCAAGGTCGGATAAGATCATGCGCCAAGAAAATAATTCGTGATGGCCAAGTCTCCCGCGGATAGCCTGCGGCCGGGCAAGCCGCTGACGCTGGCGCAAGTCGCCGACGGCGCCGAAGGTCTGGTGCTGGCGGATCTCGCGCGCAGCGTTGCGGCCCGTGAAAATGCGCCGGCGATTTCGCTGGCCGTGATCTGCCGCGACGGCCAGCGCCTGGCGGCGCTCGCGCGCGCGCTGGCGTTCTTCGGTCCCGATATCGCGGTGCTGGAATTCCCGGCCTGGGACTGCCTGCCTTACGACCGCGTCTCGCCCAATGCGACCGTGGTGGCGCAACGCATGACCGCGCTGTCGCGGCTTACGCGCGTGAAGGGCCGCGACAAGCCGTCGGTGCTGCTCACCACCATCAACGCCGCAACGCAACGCGTGCCGGCGCGCGAGTTCGTCGCCACCCATGCGCTGTCGGTGGCGCCCGGCAATGTGCTGCGAATACGCGGTGCGCGGCGGCATCCTCGATCTCTATCCGCCCGGCATGGAAATGCCGGTGCGTTTCGATTTCTTCGGCGACGCGCTGGAGACCATCCGCAGCTTCGATCCGCAGACGCAGCGCAGCGAATTGAGCCTGCGCGGGCTCGATCTGGTGCCGGTGGCCGAATTCCAGCTCATCACCGAGACCATCCGCCGCTTCCGCACCGGCTATGTCGCCGAATTCGGCGCCACATCGCCGGACGACCTGCTGTACGAGGCGGTGAGCGAGGGACGGCGTCATCCGGGCATGGAGCATTGGCTGCCGCTGTTCCACGACAAGATGGAAACCATATTCGACTATCTGCCGGGCACACCGCTGGCGCTCGAACATCTGGACGAAGACGCCGCGCATGAGCGCTTCACGCAGATTGCCGATTATTACGATGCGCGGCGCGAGGCGCTCAAGGCCGGCGTGACACCGCCCTATAAGCCATTGCCGCCGGCGCGGCTTTATCTGAGCGAGACGGAATGGAAATAGCGGCTCGACGGCGCGGCGCTGGCGCGGCTTACGCCATTTGCAGTGCCGGAAGCCATCGATGTGATCGATGTCAACGCACGCATTGGGCACAACTTCGCGGCCGAACGCGCCGAGCCGAATGCCAATGTGTTCGAGGCGGTTACGCAGCACGTGCTGGCGCGGCAGGCCGCCGGTAAGCGGGTAGCGATCGCGCTGTGGAGCGAGGGCGCGCGCGAACGCATGAGCCACGTGCTCGCCGACCACAGACTGCACAATCTGACGCCGGTCGGCTCCTGGCCGCAGGCGCTGGCGCTGCCCAAGCCCACAATTGCCTTAGCGGTCCTCGGCATCGAGTCCGGTTTCGAGACCGAAGACGCGGTCATCGTCAGCGAACAGGACATCCTCGGCGACCGGCTGGTGCGGCCGCGCCGCGCCATGCGGCGTGCCGACAATTTCATCGCCGAGGCGACCAGTCTGGCATCGGGCGATCTGGTGGTGCACGTCGACCACGGCATCGGCCGCTTCATCGGCCTGCAAGCGATCGAGGCGGCCGGGGCGCCGCACGATTGCCTGGAAATCCATTACGCCGAGAACGCCAAGCTGTTCCTGCCGGTCGAGAACGTCGACCTGCTGTCGCGCTACGGCTCCGAGCAGACCAATGTCGAACTCGACCGGCTGGGCGGCGGCAACTGGCAGGCGCGCAAGGCGCGCATGAAGAGCCGCATCCGCGAGATCGCCGGCGAACTGATCAAGGTGGCGGCCGAGCGGCAACTGCGCGAGGCGCCAAGGCTGACGGTGGGGCCGGGGGCTTACGACGAGTTCTGCGCCGGCTTCCCCTATGAGGAGACCGACGACCAGCTCGCCGCCATCGAGGCCACAGTCAAGGACTTGGGCTCCGGCCGTCCGATGGACCGGCTGATCTGCGGCGATGTCGGCTTCGGCAAGACCGAGGTGGCGCTGCGTGCCGCGTTCATTTCAGCCATCAACGGCAAGCAGGTGGCGGTGGTGGTGCCGACCACGCTGTTGGCGCGCCAGCACACCAAGATATTCAGCGAACGCTTCCGCGGTTTCCCGATCACCATCATGCAGGCGTCGCGCCTGGTGGCGAAGGCGCAGCTCAATGCGGTCAAGCGCGACGTCGCCGCCGGCAAGATCGACATCGTCATCGGCACGCACGCGCTGCTCGGCAAGACGGTGAAGTTCAAGCGCCTGGGGCTCGTCATCGTCGACGAGGAGCAGCATCTCGGCGTCGTGCAGAAGGAGCGCTTGAATGAGCTGCGCGCCGACGTGCACGTGCTGACGCTGACCGCGACGCCGATCCCGCGCACCTTGCAGCTGGCGCTTACCGGCGTGCGCGATCTCTCCATCATCGCTTCGCCGCCGGTCGACCGGCTGGCGGTGCGCACCTTCGTGTCGCCATTCGATCCGATCACCATCCGCGAAGCGCTGCTGCGCGAGAAATACCGCGGCGGGCAGGCGTTCTATGTCTGCCCGCGCATCGAGGACCTGGCGGCGGCAAAGGATTTCCTCGACAAGAACGTGCCGGAGGTGCGGGTGACGGTGGCGCATGGGCAGATGCCGCCGACCGTGCTCGACGACATCATGTCGGCCTTCTACGACGGCAAATACGACGTGCTGCTGTCGACCACCATCATCGAATCCGGCCTCGACATCCCGGCCGCCAATACGCTGGTGGTGCATCGCTCCGATTTGTTCGGGCTGTCGCAGCTCTATCAACTGCGCGGGCGGGTGGGACGCGCCAAGCTGCGCGCCTATGCGCTGTTCACGCTGCCGGCGCAGCAGAAGATCACAGCCCAGGCCGAACGGCGGCTCAAGGTGCTGCAATCGCTCGACACGCTCGGCTCCGGCTTCCAGGTCGCCTCGCACGATCTCGACATCCGCGGCGCCGGTAATCTGCTGGGCGACGAGCAGTCCGGCCACATCAAGGAGGTCGGCTTCGAGCTGTACCAGCAGATGCTGGAAGAGGCGGTGATGAGCCTGAAGGCCGGCGTGACCGCGCTCGCTCCCGACCGCTGGTCGCCGCAGATCACCATCGGCACGCCGGTGCTCATCCCGGAGGAGTATGTCGCCGATCTGTCGGTGCGCCTGGCGCTCTATCGGCGGCTGGCCGAAATCGAGGAGGAGCGCGAGATCGACAGTTTCGCCGCCGAGATGGTCGACCGCTTCGGCAAGCTGCCGAACGAGGTCGAGCATCTGCTGCAGATCGTGGCGATCAAGGCGCTGTGCCGGCGCGCCAATGTCGAGAAGATCGAGGCCGGGCCGAAGGGCGTGGTGCTGGCCTTCCGCGACAACATCTTCGCCAATCCGGAAGGGCTGCTGGCCTTCATCCAGAAGCAGGGCAGCATGGTGCGCATGCGCAACGACCCGAAGAACGCAAAAAATCAGCAGCTGGTATTCTTCGACGACTGGGAGCGTCCGGAAGAGCGGCTGCAAGGCACCACGGCGATTTTGCGCAAGCTCGCGACCATCGCGGTGCCGGCCAAGGCGGCGTGACTGCCTGTCCGGCTATCCTTCGTTCGCCGCACGCTCGATCGCCTCGGCGAGGTCTTCCGGCGCCTGCGCGCCCGACACGGCGAACTTGCCGCCGAGGATGAAGCACGGCACGCCCTCGATGCCGGCTTCCTTGGCGGACCGCGCTTCCTGCTCGATCGTGGCGACGTCCCGGTCGCTGGCGAGCTGCGTGCGAACGGTGTTGGCATCGAGACCGATATCGGCGGCGGCTTGCACCAGCATGTCGCGGTCGGTGAGATCGGCGCCTTGCGTGAAATACATATCCATCAGCCGCTGCTTCATCGCGGCCGCCTTGCCGATGCCTTCCGCCCAGCGGATCAGCCGGTGGCAATCGAGCGTATTGGGCTGGCGCTTCATCTTGTCGGCGGCATAGACGAGGCCTTCGGAAGCGGCCGCCGCGGTGACGCGCTGGGCGATGCCCTTGTAGCGTTCGGGCGAGCCAAATTTGGTGGTGAGGTACTGCTCGCGCGAAATACCTTCGCGCGGAATCCAGTCGTTGAGGAAAAAGGGCCGCCAGTGCACCTCGACCGCGATGTCGGGCTTGAGCGCCAGCGCCTTTTCCAGGCGGTGCTTGCCGATGAAGCACCACGGGCAGACCACGTCGGAGACGACGTCGATGCGGACGGGCTGTTGCTGGGACATGGGCTGGCTCCTGTTCGGAGCGAAACTAGCGCATGACGACTGTGCTTTGAAGCCGCCTGCGCTTCGATCTTTCTCCGTCACCCTGAGGTGCTCGGCCGCAGGCCGAGCCTCGAAGGGCGACGGCCCGTGATTCTTTGCCCGTCATCCTTCGAGGCTCCCCCGGCTTAAGAGGCCGGGGTCGCACCTCAGGATGACGGACTATTCGGCGGCAACCATGCGGCTGCCCATCACGCGCTGCATCAGACTGCCAAGATCGTCGCCGTTCTTCAGCGTCGCCAGCGTGACATTGGCGGTGATCTTATCGTGCGCGCGGTGCGGGGTGAGGATCGTGTTCTTGAGCACGGCGGCGATGCGACGGGCCACCACATGCGCGCTGCGCAGATCGGTCTGCGTGAAGGCGACCAGGATGGTGCCGTCCTCGTCGCGGCAGGCAAAATCGATATTGCGCACCAGCCGCGTCACCAGGCGGGCGCCGTCCATGCCGGCGCGCGGGTCGATCTCACCGTCGAACGAATAGCGTGCAATCGACAAAGGCTGGCTGCGGTCGGAGGCGTCGGCAACCGCCTTGGTTAGGTCGCGCCAGAACGATTCACGCGTCAGCAGGCCGGTGTCGGGGTCGAACATGCCGTCGGCATCGAGCGTCTTTAACATGCGCTTGAGCCGCTCCTCGAAAGCATGCATGCGCACCAGCGGCACCATGCGCGCCACCAGCCGCGCCGGATCGCCGTCGACATGATCGATATTGGGCAACTTGTCGGCGAATTCGGACGGCGCCTCGCCGATCACCGCCACCGGAATCTCGCGGAAGCGGGTGTCCTGCGCCAGCACGGTGAGGAAGGCTTCCACCATGCGCGGCGAGAAGCCGTCGCCGACCACGATGCCGTCGATGTCGCGCGCATTGAGATGCTTGGCGGCGGTCTCCACGCTGAGCGCGCCGACCATCTTGACCTTCTCGCCCATGGCGACGCTGAGCGCCGGATAGAGCGGACCGCGGCCGGCGATCAGCACGGTCGCGTCGTCCAGCGCATCGCCGGTCGGCAGCGCCGGCATGGTTCCGCCATGCGCGGTGAACAATTCGATGCGGCGCAGCACGGTGGCATGCAGAGCGCGCACGCGCATGGCCGATTGCAGGCGCGCGACCAGACGTTCAATCGGCAAGCCGGCGTCGCACGGCAGCGCGATCGGAATGGCGGCTTCCACATTGCCATACGCCAGCGCGACGGTCGGCACGATGGGGCCGTTCGCGGTGGCGATCTGCAGGCAGAGCATGCGCGAGGAGGCTTCGCTGGCGGGCGGACCGGGCTCGGCGATCACCACGGCGGCGGGCTTGACCGCGATGAAAGCAGTCGGCGCATCGCTCCATTTGGTCTCGACGATGGGAAAGGCGCCGGCGGCACCGAGCGCTTCAATCAGGGCGGTCGCCGGCCGTTCGGCGACCACGATCAGCGGACCTTGCAGCGACATGGGGGCGCACGCGGGTTACAAAAACACTAGGTGCGACCCTAGCGGCGGGCTGTTAACGCCCCGTCAACGACAATGGCGAATTACGCGGCATTTTTAGTACGCATGATCTTGTCCGAAAACCGGTACCCACTTTTCGGGATCATGCGGCCCGCTGACGAAACGCCCCGGCAATCAGCGGATTGACGCCGTTGGCCTGCGAAAGCGCGGCCATCGCCACGCGGTCCGACGTGGCGCCGGCCAGCCGCTGGCCGAGCAGCGCGTCGGGCAGGGCGACAATGGTGGCGCTCGGATCGATGCTCGCCACCTGCGCCTCGACATCGCGCATGCGGAAACGGTAGCCGCCGATGCCGGTGATGCCGCCGCGCGGCCCGGTGACGACGAGCGTCTGGCTGTCGTGCTCGATGCGACAGCCGAAGCCGCTCGCGACATAGCCGGCCGCGTCCGCCGCCAGATGCGGTTCGCGGCCATTCTCGGCGCCGGGCGGGAAGGCATGCAGCGGCACCATCGGACCGCGCAGCGCCAGTTCGCCGTCAGCCGTGCGCATGGTCTCGGCCACGCTGACCGCGCCGGCGGCGCGGCGCGGCGCTTCGATGCGGCCGCGCGGGATCGCTTGCGGCAGGCCATCGAGTCCGCGCCGTGACGCCAGCAGGCCGATCTCGCCGAAACTCGCGATATCGATCAACGCCGCCTCGCCATGCCAGGCAGCGCATGTCGCCAGCCGTTCGGGCGAGCGCCACAGCGCGACGATACTCTTCGTCTTATCGCCGAGGCTGCCGGTTGCGGCCACCGCCGCCAGCGCCGGACCCGGCAGCACGACGGTGCCGTTTTCCTGTTGCGCGCATTGCGCGGCGAATGTGGCCGGATCGAACGCGTGATGCAGCGAAAGCGTGCCGCCGTTCAAGAGCCACGGCAGCACGCTCAACGAGATGCCGGCAAACGATGCGGGCGGGATGGCGCTGAGGATAGCGGCATCGGATGCGGCGCCGCTCTCCAGATAGGGCGCGAGACCGCCGGCCACCAGTTGATTATGACTGCGCGCCACCGCTACGGGGCCGTCGATGCCAAGATCGAAGGTGACGGCGGCGACATGGGCGGCGGCACTGCCGGGACGAGTGGGCGGCGGCGCGACCTCGACCGGTTCGGATGTAAAAATCTCGTCGAGCGGCACCACGCCGTCGGGCAGATCGCGGCCGAAGGCGCAAACATAGCGGATCGGGAACAGCTCGACCGCCGTCTGCATCGCCAGCTCGACATGCGAAGTTTCGCCGATGTGCGACATGGTGACGATCGCCTTGGCACCGATGCGGCCGAGCGCGTCCACCATCTCCTGCTTGCGCCACAGCAGCGGCAGCGGCGCCGCGATCATCCGCGCGCGCAAGGTCCCGAGCAGCGCGATCACGCCTTCGACGGTATTGGGAAGCTGCAGCGCCACCACCGTGTCGGTCGCCAGACCCAGCCGGCGCAGATAGGCGGCAAAGCCCGAGATGGCGCGGTCGGCCTGCGCATAGCTGAGACGGCGCGGCGCGCCGTCGGTGAAACTGGCGCGATTGGGCGGATCGATCAGCGCCAGCGCCTCGGGGTGGCGCACGCCGGCGCGGCGAAACAGGTCGTCGAGCGTGGTGCCGTCGCCGGCGGTATCGCTTGGCGTATCGCCCAAAATCTCGCCTAAGATCATGGCGCGTCCCCGTGCCACCAGGTTTCCGGCAGATAGCCGAACAAGGAGGTGCGAGAGGGATGCTCGATTCGCGTCCAGCGCGCCACCCATTGCATGGGCGGAAAATAGAGCGGGATGACGTAGAAGCCCGACAGCAGCACGCGGTCGAGCGCGCGGGTGGCGGCGACGAAATCCTCACGGCCGGTGGCGCCGAGCACGGCGGCGATCATGGCGTCGACCGCCTTCGACTTGACCCCCATGTAATTGCGGGTGCCGTCCTGGGTGGCCGCCTCGGAGCCGAAATAGAAGTATTGCTCGTTGCCGGGCGAGAGCGACTGCTCCCAGCGGTAGTCCATCATGTCGAAATCGAAGGCGATGCGGCGGCGCTCGAACTGCGTGGCGTCGACGCTGCGCACGCGCGCCTCGATGCCGGCGCGCTTGAGATTGCGCACATAGGCAAGCGCCAGCCGGTCCTGGTCGCGAGTTGTGGTGAGGATCTCGAACGTGAACGGCCGGCCGCTGGCGCGGTGCACCAGCTCGGTACCCTTGAGCGCGTAGCCGGCCTCGGCAAACAGCGCAAATGCCCTGCGCAATCCGGCGCGATCGCCGCCGGAAGCGTCGGACACCGGCGGCGCCCATTGGCCGGCCATGATGTCGTCGCGCACCACGCCGGGAAACGGCGCCAACAACTCGCGCTCGCGCGCATTGGCTGGCACGCCATGCGCCGACAGATCGCAGCCGTCGAAATAGCTGGCGGTGCGTTTGTACAGGTTGAAGAAATAAGTGCGGTTGATCCATTCGAAGTCGAACAGATGCAGCAGCGCCTCGCGCACGCGCACATCGGCGAAAATCGGCCGCCGCGTGTTGAACACCAGGCCCTGCATGCCCTTGGGCAGGCCGTAGGGGAATTCCTCCTTGACCACGCGGCCTTGAGCGAGCGCCGGGAAATCGTAGGCGGTCTGCCAGCGGCCGGGATCGGTCTCCAGGCGCACGTCGTAGCTGCCCTTCTTGAAGGCTTCGAAATGCGTATTGCCGTCGCGGTAATAGTCGAATTTGATGCGGTCGAAATTCCACAGGCCGCGATTGATCGGCAGATCGCGGCCCCAATAGTTCGGATCGCGCTTGAAGGTGACGCTCTCGCCCGGCTTCACCGCGGCAACGGTATAAGGACCGCTGCCGAGCAGCGGCTCGAAGCTCGTTTCCTCGAAAGTGTCGGGATTGATGGCGTGCTTGGCGAGGATTGGCATCAGGCCGATGATCAGCGGCAATTCGCGGTCGTCGGCGCCGGATAAATCGAAGCGCACGCCGCGCGCGCCGACCGGCTCCGCCTTCACGACCTTCACATAATAAGTGCGGTAGTTCGGCCGGCCTTTGTCGCGCAGCAGTTCCCAGGAGAAGATGACGTCGGCGGGTGTCACCGGCCTGCCGTCGGCAAAGCGCGCGCGCGGATCGATCGTGAACGTCACTGAGGTGCGCGCGGCGTCGGTTTCGACGCTGTCGGCGAGCAGGCCGTAGAGCGTGAACGGCTCGTCATAGCCGCGCGCCAGCAGGCTCTCGACCGTGTAGTTTTTGATATTGGCGGCGGGCAGGCCTTTGACGATGAACGGGTTGAGGCAGTCGAAGGTGCCGAGCACGCCATGCGTCAGTTGCCCGCCCTTGCGCGCCGCTGGATTGGCATAGCTGGGATGGCTGAAATCCGGTCGCCAAACCGGCGCGCCATGCATGGCGATGGCATGTTGCGCGGTGGCAGCGGTGGCAGCGCGGGCGCCCATGCCGACCGCCCCCAGCAGCGTGCCAAGCGCGCCACGCAGCAGCGTGCGGCGCGACGCCTGCAAATGCGTCACCTGCTGGCAGACAAGATTGGGCGCGCGCGGGACTGGAATGCGATTCGTCCGGTTTTGCAGTAATTTACCACAGCCGAAGGGAGCGGGCCGGGCCCGTATTTTCGGCACATTCGTGGCTTTATTGCAGGCGCGATATCGGCTATCAGGCAGCCTTGAGGAGTCACGCTCCCGCCGTATTTGACGCGGAGAGAGCCGACTTTACGGGAAGCGACCGTTCGGCTGGTCCACGACCGCGAACGGGTGAAACAAAGGATCATTGGGATGGATCATCGGATTGCACGGGCACGGCCGCTGGGTCGGGCGCTCACAGCTGCTATGGCCGCTGCCGGCATATTGACCGCCGCGGCCTTGTTCGTGGCGCCTGCCGCTCTGGCTCAGACGCCGCCCAAGCAGCCGGCAAAGCCGGCAGCCCCCAAGCAGCCGCCCGCGGCACAGCAGGCCCCGCAGCAGCAGCAGCCGCCCGGCGGCGTTCAGTTGAATCGAGCTCCCGCGCTGCCGCCGCTCATATATTCGTCATGGGTTAAGTTGTGCCAAAGCGGCCCCGAAACCGGCGGCAAGCAAGCATGTGTCATTCGAAATGACGGGCGTCTGCCAGACGGCATGCCGGTTCTCCTCGCGCAATTCACCGAAGTGGAGGGTCAGGAGAAAACAATCCAGCTCATCCTTCCTTTTCCGGTGCTCGTGGGATACGGCACCCGCATCCTGATCGATGAACAGGAGGTGGGCAGGGCGCCTTACGTGATTTGCGCGCCGCAAAACGGCTGCGCGACATTTTACAAGGCTGACGGCGACATCATTGGCAGGTTTAAAAAGGGCAAGATGCTCTCCGTGGAAGTTATTGGCGCGGCGAATGAGATCGTCAGCCTGCCGCTGCCGCTCGGCGATTTCGCCAAGGCCTATGACGGCCCGGCCACCGATCCGAAAGCGTTCGAAGAGCAGCAGCGCAAGCTACAAGAAGGGCTCCAGAAGAAAGCCGCCGACGAGCTCAAGAAATTGCAGAGCCAGCAACCGACGACGCCGGCAGCTACCGGCAGCGCCACAGCCAGTTGAATTGATCCGGGCGGGCGTTTGAATCAAAAAGGCGCGGGGCAAAGCCCGCGCCTTTCCGATTCATGACCGAGGGTCAGGTTTTTACTTCGGCGCCGCGGCCGACGGCTGCTGGCTCTCCAGCTTCTTGCGCGCTTCGTCCGCCTTCTTCTGCAGTTCGTCCTGCAACTTGCGTTGCTGCTCCTCGAG
>JACQDO010000339.1 GCA_016201085.1 Hyphomicrobiales bacterium
GCCGGCCTTGCTTGGCCACGCCTTCGAGGATCGGCAACATCTCGCGAATGTTGGAGATCTTTTTCTCGTAGATCAGAATCAGCGGATTCTCGAGTTCCACGCTCATCGTGTCCTGCTTGTTGATGAAGTAGGGCGAGAGATAGCCGCGGTCGCACTGCATGCCTTCCACGGTCTCCAGGTCGTTTTCCAGACCCGAGCCCTCTTCCACCGTGATCACGCCTTCCTTGCCGACCTTGGCCATGGCATCGGCGATGATCTTGCCGATGGATTCATCGGCGTTGGCGGAGATGGTACCCACCTGGGCGATTTCCTTGGGGTCGGAGCAGGGTTTGGAGATTTTCTTGATCGCTTCGACCGCCGCGATAACGGCCTTGTCGATACCGCGCTTGAGGTCCATCGGGTTCATGCCGGCGGCAACCGCCTTGGCGCCTTCGCGAACGATCGCGGCAGCGAGCACGGTCGCCGTGGTGGTGCCGTCGCCGGCCGCGTCAGCGGACTTGGAGGCGACTTCGCGCACCATCTGCGCGCCCATGTTCTCGAACTTGTCCTCGAGCTCGATCTCCTTGGCGACGGTGACGCCGTCCTTGGTGATGCGCGGAGCGCCGAACGACTTGTCGAGCACGACGTTGCGGCCTTTCGGGCCGAGCGTGACCTTCACCGCGTTGGCGAGGATGTCGACGCCGCGCAACATGCGGTCGCGCGCGTCGGTGGAAAATTTCACGTCCTTGGCAGCCATTGAATTTTACTCCGTTGTGTTTGTTACACCGTCACCCTGAGGTGCTCGCCTGTAGGCGAGCCTCGAAGGGTGATAGCCTGTGCCCGTCATCCTTCGAGGCTCGCGGCTTCGCCGCTCGCGCCTCAGGATGACGGTCAAATGATTCAGGCGATCACGCCCATGATGTCGGACTCCTTCATGATCAGGAGATCCTCGCCATCGAGCTTCACCTCGGTGCCCGACCATTTGCCGAACAGCACGCGGTCGCCAGCCTTGATGTCGATCGGGATGAGCTTGCCGCTCTCGTCGCGCCCGCCAGGTCCGACGGCGATCACTTCGCCTTCCGACGGCTTTTCCTTGGCGGTGTCGGGGATGATGATGCCGCCCTTGGTCTTGTTTTCGGCATCGATACGCTTGACGACCACGCGGTCGTGCAGGGGACGAAACTTGGTCTTGGCCATGTCTTCTCTTCCTCGTCGGCGCTAGCGCATGATCCCGAAAAGTGGGTACCGGTTTTCGGACAAGATCATGCGCAAACAGGAAATTGCGGGGTGGGTGACGGAAACTGTCGATAATGCAAGCCTTTAGCACTCGTCGCTGGAGAGTGCTAAGCGGCCGCCCGGGACATATGGCTTAGCGCTCGAGGTGTCAAGCTGCTGCTGTCCTGCCAGGACACCTGGTTTATGCCGACGTTAACCTTGTTGTGGCGACTGATCGGCGATGATTGGTCGCAACAGGCCGTGCTTGCACCACCAGGCGTTGCCCAGCAAAGTCGCCACCGCTTCGCCGCAGGAGCCCCGATGAGCTTTACCGAGCGATCCAGCCTACCGACAGCCCTTGTTTTCGCGCTGCTCGCGCTAGGGCTGGCCGGCTGCGCCACCAGCAACCCATTTTCTTCTTCCGGACCGGAAGCGCCGGCGCCAGTGCAGGAAGTCGTTCCGACGCTACCGCCGGCCTTCCCGCCGCAGGATATCGTCGGACGCTGGGGCCTTGCCGCCTATCATAAGGAGGAAGACCGGCCCCGCATCGAGGTGGCTGCCGCCAACCAATGCCAGCAGCCTTACGTGATCGCGCTCGGCCCAACCGGCGGAGTGATGATGCATCTGGCCGACCACTCCCAGGCGCAGGAGCTGCGTCTGAAAGGTGCGCCCGGCGGCAAGACCTTTGTCGGCCTCGATGGCGAACCGCCCGGCAGCCCGCAGGACCGCGAGGTGATCGCCTTCGACGGACGCATGCTGATCTTGCGCTGGATGGACCCGGAAGTGCAGGGCCGCTACGGCACAATGGTCTATGTGCGCTGTGGACCGGAGGGAGCCAAGCGTCCGGCCAAACCCAAGCCCAGGGCTAAGCCGAAACCAAAGACGGCGCCGCAGCCCGTGCAGCCGCCGATCCAGCAGCCGCCGGCGCGGTAACGATCCCGCTCATTTCCGCGCAAGCGGGAATCCAGTATCACGGTTGGAGAGTCAGCTACTGTCGGCTCTGGGTCCCCGCTTTCGCGGGGACGAGCGGGCGTGGTTTGGTGCTTTCGGAATGACCTCTCCTCGCGAATTTCTCAACGGCCCCTGGCGCGCCGTGCCGGTGCTCGGCGTCACCCAGATCGTCGCCTGGGGCGCGATCTTCTACACGCCGGTGCTGATCGTGCCGCTGATCGCGGCCGAGCGGGGCTGGTCGATCTCGTTCGCCATGGGCGGCTTCTCGGTAGCGCTGCTGGTCGCCGGCCTGATCGCTCCATACGTTGGACATTCGATCGATCGCTTCGGCGGCCATGTGACGATGACGGCGGGCTCGCTGCTCGGCGCGCTCGGCCTCGTGCTCATCGGTTTTGCCGATCGTCCGCTTGCCTATTACGCCGTCTGGATGGTGCTCGGCGCCGCCATGTCGGCGAGCCTGTACGATTCCGCCTTCGCCACGCTCGGCCGCATCTTCGGCGCCGGCGCGCGCCGGCCGATCACCGCCCTGACGCTGGCCGGCGGCTTCGCCTCGACCGTGAGCTGGCCGGCGACGCATGTGCTGATCGAGGCGGTGGGCTGGCGCGGCACCTATCTGCTCTATGCCGCGTTGCTCGCCTGCATTTGCGCGCCGCTGCACGTCTTGGCATTGCCGCGCGGCCGCGTCGAAGTGGCGGTGCTCACCGGCGGCGAGAGCAAGACGCCGGACACTGTTCTGCCGGCGCATGGACTACCCTTCATCCTGGTGGCGTCGGCCTTCGCGGCCTATGCCTTCGTTCCCTCCGGCCTGTCCGCGCATCTGCTGGCGATCTTCGCGCGCTCCGGCATCGATGCCGGAACGGTGGTGTGGATCGGCGCGCTGTTTGGGCCGGCGCAGGTCGGCGCACGGCTGATCGAATTTTCCTTCGGCCGCGACCTGCATCCGCTTTGGGTGGTGCGCTTCGCGCTCGGCACGTTGCTGTGCGCCTTCGTCATGCTGGCGATACTCGGCATATCGGTGCCGGTGGCGGCGGCGTTCGCGCTGATGTTCGGCGGCGCTAACGGGCTGGTCACCATCACGCGCGGCGCCGTACCGCTCGCGCTGTTCGGCGCCTCCGGTTATGGCCGGCTGATCGGCCGGCTGGCCGGGCCCTTCTTGGCTGTGCAGGCGGCGGCGCCGCTGGTGATGGCGTTCATGCTGGAGCTTACGTCCGATGCCGCGGCGCTGGGGCTTGCCGCCATGTTCGCCGCGGCCGCGCTGGTCTGCTTTGTGCTGATCAGGCGGCCGACGAGCGCTTAACGGTTAAGCGCAGCCGAACATCGCGTCGATGTCGTCCTGGCTGGCATGGCCGTCGTCGCCGTCGAGCTTGGGCCCATTGAGCAGCCCGCAGGCGGACACCACCTCGGCGGAAGAGGACGACGCGCCGGTCACGCTATTGCAGCGCTCGATCATGGCCGCGATCCGGTCCTCGACCATCGTCATGATGCCGATCACGCTGCTGAGGCGCTGGCCGGTGAGATCCTGGAAATTGCAGGCTTCGTAGATCTGCACCACATGGTCCTGGATATCCTGCGCCAGCCCGCGCTCGTAATCGTTCTTCAGCGACGAGGCGAGCGACTTGGCGCTATCGTCGATGAACTCGACCGAGGTCAGGATTTTCTGTGTGGCGTGATCCATGCCGTCGACCGATGCGCGCAACTCGTCGGAGGCGCGTGCCAGCCGGCGTTCTCTGCCGTCGTCGATCAGCATGCCTAGTTCGCGCGTGTTGCGGGCGATGGTGTCACGGACGAGCGCGAGTTCGCGTTTGAGGCTCTTTATTGCGTCGGCGGCGCCGTTGTCGCGCCGCTCGGCGAGCGCGCGTAATGCCTTGAGCTCGTCGACGACGTGATGATGCTCGTGCACGCCGGTGTGACTGCCGGCATGCATCCGCTCGACGCGAAATAGTTTTTGCTGCACGTCATGCCCCCACGCATCCGCCAGGGTGCGGTTCTATCGTGGCGGCCATTAACGCTGGGTTGCGATGCCAAGCGCGGACCGGATCATGCTCGGAAAAAGAACCTGACGTTAACCATGGCGAGCGGCGTTTTACGCGAAATAAACTCTAATGCGACGAAAACCCCGCGCGAACGCCGCAAAAACGCTGCGCCGGCAACATGGTTTACCAATCGGTGTTGGTTTCGATCTGTACTCCGCAGGTAACGTGGAGTTCGCCGTGCGTACGATTGCAGCGATCATATTCGTCGGGTTGTTCGCGGGCGCCACCGCTTCGGCGCAGCCGATGCCCACGACGCCGCGGATGGTTCTGGTTGCGCAGCAGCCGGAGCTGCGCGGCAATCTCGGCGGCGGTTTCATCGAATTCCTGTTCGGCGACAATGCCGGGCAGCGCCACGGCGCGCCGCCGCCGGTGATCTATCCCGAGGATGCGCAACGCGAGCCGCGTCAGATCTATGCGAACATCGATCCCACGCGCGACCCACGCTCCCGCCCGATCGATCCGCAATTCCTGCCACAGCGCGTCGACTACCAGGGCAAGGAAGAGCCCGGCACCATCGTCATCGATACGCCGAACAAGCTGCTCTATTTGGTCGAGGGCGACGGCAAAGCCATGCGCTACGGCATCGGCGTCGGCCGGCCCGGCTTCACCTGGTCGGGCGTGCACTCGGTCTCGTCAATGAAGGAATGGCCGGACTGGGTGCCGCCGAAGGAAATGCTCCAGCGCCAGCCTTATCTGCCGCATCATATGGCCGGCGGCCCCAACAACCCGCTCGGTGCGCGGGCGCTCTATCTCGGCTCGACGCTCTACCGTATCCACGGCTCCAACGAGCCGTGGACGATCGGCCACAATGTCTCGTCCGGCTGCATCCGCATGCGCAATGTCGACGTCATCGACCTCTATGGCCGCGTGAAGGTCGGCACCAAGGTCGTGGTGCTGTAAACAAAAATAGTTACTCGCCGCCGCCGCTGTCGCCGCCGAAATCGCCGCCCAGATCCGGACCGTCGTCGCCCTCGCCGTTGTCGAGCAGTCCGGCGCTCCGATCGCCGCCGGGCGCGCCGCGTCCGATATCGTTGATGCCGGCATCGCGCGCGAGGTCGCTGTTGGCTGCGCTGTTGTCCCAGGGCGAACCCTGGGAGGGCGGTGTGGCACCGAAGGCGCTGCCGCCGCGATGGCCGAACATCGAGCCGATCGAATTGAGCAGCAGCGCGCCGCCGATGAAGCCCGCGGCCGAGGCCGCCGCGGTGCCGAGGAATGAGCCGCCAAAACCAGGCGCGGGCGCGGCTTCTGCCGGCGAGCCCGACGCGGCCAGCGCGCCGCCGCGGTTCCAGCGGGTATCGGGTTCGCTTGCCGCAGCGCGCACGCTCGGCACCGAGGTATGCTGAGGCGCGCCGGTCAGCACGCTGCGCATGCTGTCGAGGAAACCGCCGCCTGCGCTCGGCTCGCCTTCGCCGCTCAGTTCGCGGATGCGGGCGTCGGCGCGTTTGAGCGCTTCGTCCTGCACCAGCACCGTCTGCACCAGCGGATAGATCGCATGCGGGGCGCGCGCGAGACCTTCGGCGATGGCGCGCTCGGCTTGCGCGTCGCGCGGCGCCGTCTCCAGCTGCGCCAGCCGCTCGAACAGCTCGTCCACCCGTTGGCGTTCCTCTGGGGTCATGATGCCCTCCCGTGTCAAACGTTACGAGACTATTTAGGCAGTCTCGCCGTCATTGCCAGCCGGGCGGGCGAGTTCGACCCCCTGGCGGGCCAGCAGCTTGGGAAACTCGTCGGAATTGAAATAGGCGAATTCGCGCTCGCGCAGGGTGGTCAGCGAATCCAGCCGTTGCAGCTCGGCATCGACCAGGCCCGGATGGCACATGATCAACCCGCCATCCGGTAATCCGGCCAGGAAGCGCGGGAAAATCTTGCCGAAATTGGCCTTCGGCGTGAAGGCATAGGCGCCGGCGAAGGCCGTGTTGGTGGCAAGGCCGAGCCGCTCGGCGCGGCGGCGAAATGCCATGCTCAAGATGTCGAGCACCAGCGCCTTGCGGTCGTGCAGGCGGCGCAGCGAATTGGCGCGGCCGCATTGTCGCACCCAGGCATGTGGCGCCGCTTCCGCCATCACCTTGAGAAAGGCGTCGCGCACCTGCGGAAACAGCTGCACGTGCTGATGGCCGTCGAGGAAATCGGGCGGGCGGCCGAAGGCGTCGAGAAAGGCGCGCAACTGCGTGGCGATCTCGATTGCCAGCAACTCCGGCTGCAAACGGCGCGCGATCGCCAGACGCATCATCTCGCCAAGCGGCGGGAAGCTGCCTTCGCGCAGCGGGGCAAAGCCCGGGCTCAGCGGCGTGAACGGCGCGGTCAGCGTCACGTGCAAGCCGAGCGCGGCGCGCGTGTTCCCGGAATTGAGCAGGTCGAGCGCGCCCGCCTCGGCTTCGCCGAGATGCGGCGCCGCCACCATCACCGAGGTGGCGTTGATGCGTTCGCGCGCGATCAGTTCGCGGATCGCGCCGTTGACGCCCGGTGCAATGCCGTAATCGTCGGCGCACAGCCAGATCTGGCGCGGGCCCGCGCGCATGCGTGCGTCGGCTTACTCCGCCGCGCGCGCGGTCACCGAGCGCGTCTTGGCGGTTTCTTTGGCGGAATCTTTGGCGGGTTCGCTGGTTTTCTTCACGTGGTGTTCGGCGACGAAATAGACCGGCCGCGCCTTGATCTCCGACAAGAGCTTGCCGACATATTCGCCCAGCACGCCGATCATGATCAGCTGCGCGCCGCCGATCACCATCACGCTGACCACCAGCGAGGGATAGCCGGGGACATCCTTGCCGAACAGCATGGTTTCCATGAGGATCCACGAGCCAAAGAACAGCGCGGTCAAGGCCAGCAGCAGGCCGAGCAGGCTGGCGACACGCAACGGCGCCACCGAGAACGAAGTCAGTCCCTCGATCGACAGTCCGATCAGCGACCAGATGTTCCAGGTGGTCGCGCCGTGCTCGCGCAGCGCCGGCTCGTAGTCGACGCGCACCTGGCGGAAGCCGATCCAGCTCGACAGGCCTTTGAAGAAGCGATTGCGCTCGGGCATCAGCCGCAGCGCCGCCGCCGCGCGCGGCGACAGCAGGCGGAAATCGCCGGCGTCTTCCGGAATCTTTTGGCGCGCGCGCCAGTTGAGCAGCGCGTAGAACGTTTTGACGCCGGCGCGCCGCAGCCAGGGCTCGTTCTCGCGGTTGGCCTTGGCGGTGTAGACGACGTCGTAGCCGTCATCGAGCCAGCGCGACACCAGCAATTCGATCAAGGACGGCGGGTGCTGTCCGTCGCCGTCCATGAACAGCACGGCGCCAAGGCGGGCATGGTCGAGGCCGGCGAGCAGGGCGGCCTCCTTGCCGAAATTGCGCGACAATGTGACCACCTGGATGTCGAGCGGTATGGCGGGCAGCGAATTGGCGATGGCGCTGGTGTCGTCGCGGCTGCCGTCGTCGACATAGACGACTTCGAGGTTGAGGCCGCGCTTGACCTTCAGGAAGCGTGCGACCTCGGCAATGCGTTCGTGCAGGCCGGCAAGACCCTTGGCCTCGTTGAACAGCGGCACCACGATCGACAATCCGGGTGCCGGCCGCGAAGGCGTCGCGCGGGTGCTGGTTTTCCCTGGTTTTGCCGCCATTGTCGTTAACCACCGCTGACTTGCCACCGCGCGATCTATAGCGCATGGGCGCGGCCCTGTCGCGCCCGGCCCGGCGGGGTGTTATGAACCGGCAATGATTCCGGCCCCCCTGCGAAATCTCCTCGACCGTCTGAGCATAGCCTGGCACGAGCGCGCCATCGCGCTGAAGGCCATCAGCTTTGCCATGGTCGGCGTCGTCAATACCGGCATCGATTTCAGCATTTTCTGGACCACCGCCACCTATCTGCAATGGCCGCTGGTCCCGGCCAACGTGCTGGCCTGGCTGGTGGCGGTATCGTTTTCTTATGCGATGAATTCCTTCATCACCTTCGGTCCGGAATCGGGGCGCATCCTGCGCTGGCGCGACTATGGCACCTTCGTGGCTTCCGGCATCGCCGGCATGGTGGCGAGCACGGCGACGCTGGTGGCGCTGTCCTATGTCTTGCCGCTGTTGCTCGCCAAGCTGTTTTCGATCCTGGCGAGCTTCGTGGTCAATTTCGCGCTGTCCCATTTCGTGGTGTTCAAGGCGCGCAAGCCACACGGCGATGCGCGCTGATGGCCGCCGTCCTTCCCCGTGACTGAAGTGACGCGCAAACCGATCGTCGCCGGCGCCGCTTTCATCCTGATCGCCGGATTCCTCGCGCTGTTCATCGGCGGCGGCGCGCGGTTTACCGTCGGCCTGACGCTGCGGCCGATCGTCGACGATCTGGGCTGGGCACGCAGCGATCTCGGCCTCGCCGTGGCGCTGTACCAGGTCGTTTCGGCGGCGGCGACTTTTGCTGCCGGCATGCTGGCCGACCGCGCCGGTCCGCGACTGGTGCTGAGCGGCGGCATCCTGGTCAGCGGCATCGGCATCGGCCTGATGAGCACGATGACGATACCCTGGCACGCGCTGGCGCTCTATGGCGCGGTGTTCGCGCTCGGCAGCGGCGCGGCGTCGATGGCGCCGGTCGGCGTGATGGTGACGCGCGTTTTCCCGCAACGCACCGGCATCGCCAATGCGGTGGTCATGTCGGGCATGACCGCCGGCCAGTTGGTGATGATCGCCTCGCTGGCGGCGGCGATGCTGAGCTTAAGCTGGCGCTCGGTCTACCTGCTGATCGGCGTTGCGCATCTGGTGCTGGTGCCGCTCTTGATCGTGGCAATTCCGAAGATGACGGCGGGGCAGGCCACGGCCGCCCGGCCGGCCGGCGGCATCGGCGTGATCGAGGCCGCCCGCTCGCGGCGGTTCTGGCTGTTATTGGCGGTCTACGCCATCTGCGGCTTCGACGATTTCTTCGTCACCATCCACGTCGCGGCCTTCGCGCAGGACCGCGGCGTCGACGCCTTTCTGGCCGGCAATCTGCTGGCGCTGATGGGGCTTACCGGGCTGATCGGCGTGGTCGCCGCCGGCGCCTTGAGCGACCGCTCCGGCCCGGTGTGGCCGACCGCGCTCTGCTTTGCCGCCCGCGTGGCAGTGTTCACGCTGGTCATGGTGGATCAGTCGACGATTTCCGTGGCGGTGTTCGCGTTGGTGTTCGGCGTAACCTTCCTGGTCACCGCGCCGCTCACCGTGGTGTTCGTGGCGCAGAGTTTCGGCACCCGCCACCTGGGCGCGCTCACCGGCCTGATCACCATGGTGCACCAGATATTCGGCGGCATCGGCGCCTATCTCGGCGCCGTCGTGTTCGACGTGCGTGGCAATTACGACATCGCCTTCGCCATCATGCTGGCGGTTTCGTTCGTGGCCTTGTTGTTGACGCTGATGCTGCGGCGGCCGCGTCTTGTCGTCCCCGCGAAAGCGGGGACCCATACGCCGTGAGCTATCGATAGACTGCGGAGTATGGGTCCCGGCCCTCGCAAGGGCTCGGCCGGGACGACAGAAAACTACAGCCCCGCTTCCAGCTTCGCGTACAGCGGATTGTCCTTCGAGAACACGTAGCCGAGATCGGCCACCGCCACAGCCTCGGCGCCGTTCTCGCGCAGGAAGCTGGTGAGCGCGTAGACCTGATCGGGCGGGCAGTGCAGCGTCAGCATGCCGGACGAAGTCGGTCCGCCGAACGGCGTGACCACGCCGTATGTTTCCTTGGCGCGCTCCACCAGCCGCGCGTCGCAGGCGGCAAAGCGCGCGCGCACCTCGCGGTAATTGCGGGCGCGCGCCTGCGCCGCCACGCGGTCAAGGATGACGCGCGCGGTCTCGCGTTCGCTCGGGCCCCAGGAAGCCGTGCGCGCCGCCACCAGATTGGCCTGCGAGCGCAGAATGGTGCCGTCCTCGATCACCTTGAGCCCGTTGGCGGCGAGCGTGCTGCCGGTGGTGGTGATGTCGACGATCAGCTCGGCGGAGCCTGCGGCCGGCGCGCCTTCGGTGGCGCCCGAGCTCTCGACGATGCGATAGTCGATGATGCCATGCGCCGAAAAGAAATCGCGCGTCAGGTTGATGTATTTGGTCGCCACCCGCATCTTGCGCCCATGATGATGCCGGAAGGCGGTGGCGACGTCGTCGATGTCGGCCATGGTACGCACGTCGATCCAGGCCTGCGGCACCGCCACCACGACATTGGCGAAGCCAAAGCCGAGGCCTTCGATCAGCACCACTTTGCTGTCGGCGTCGGCAATCTGTTCGCGCACCAGATCCTCGCCGGTGACACCCATGTGCACGGCGCCGGCCGCAAGCTGGGTGGTGATTTCGGAAGCCGAGAGATAAGCCACCTCGACGCCGTCGAGCCCGGCAATGGCGCCGCGATAGTCGCGCGCACCGCGCGGCTTGATCAGGGAGAGCCCCGAGCGCGCGAAGAAGGCTTCGGCGTTTTCCTGCAAGCGGCCCTTGGCCGGGACGGCGAGTACGAGCGGGCCGCTCATGACGCGCCCCCCGCTACAACATTGTAAGCCGCCAGCCGTTCGATCCACACCGCGAAGCCGACCGCCGCGATCGGCTCGCTCGCGCCCAGCCGCGTCAGCAGGCCGTCATAGCGCCCGCCCGCCACCAGCGGATCGCCGGTGCGCGCCGGGTCGGTCAGCTCGAACACGAAGCCGGTGTAATAGTCGAAGCCGCGCCCGAACCCGGTGGAGAAGCGCACGCGCTTCAAATCGATGCCGCGCGCCGCCAGGAAGCCGTTGCGGCTTTCGAACAGATCGAGCGCGGGGTTAAGCGCGCCGTTCATATCGGCTTCGGCCGCGAACGCGCGCAGCGCGGCCACGGCTTCGTCCGGGTCGCCCTGCACGCCCAGGAAACGTTCGATCAGTCCGCGCACCTCGCGCGGCAGCTTGGCGCTGGCGCCGAGCGCCGACTGCTCGAGGAAACGATCGGCGATCTCGGCGACCGAGCGGCCGCCGACCGCGTTGATGCCGGCGATCGACAACAGGTCGGTGACCAGCGCATGCGCGCCCTTGGGGTCGGAGCCGGCCAGCGCCGCCAGCACGCCCTGATACTCGGGGCGCGCATTGTTGCCGCCGAGCACCAGCCGGTCGAGGTCCTGCGCCAGGTTGCTCTTGCGGTTGAAATCCTTGATCAGCCGCCGCTTCCAGGCCGGCGGCAGCTCGAGCCCGGCAACCAGCGCCGCGAACAGCGCGACGTCGCCGGTGCTGATATCCGGCTGGCTAAGTCCATAGCCGGCGGTGGCTTCGAGACCGAGCGAGAGCATCTCGGCGTCGGCCGCCGCCTTGTCGGGACGCCCGAAGCTCTCGATGCCGGCCTGCAGGAATTCGGGCGCGCTGTCGCTGCGGTGGCGGAACACCGGCCCGAGATAGCAGAAGCCGGCCGGCTTGCCGGCCGCCGGGGAGGCCAGGTAATCGCGCGACACCGGGATGGTAAGGTCGGGCCGCAGGCAGAATTCGCCGCCGCCCGGCGCCGTCGTCAAATACATGCGCTTGCGGATGTCCTCGCCCGACAGGTCGAGAAACGGCTCCGCCGGCTGCAGGATCGCGGGCGCGACGCGGGCATAGCCGGCGCGCTCATAGGAGGCGACCAGCGCCTCTGCACGGGCGTCGGTCCCTGCCTTTGTTGCTGTTACGCCTGCGTCCATCGCCCTTCGGTCCTGCGATCAAGTGGCGGCCCTTTAACACGGCGGGCTTAAGGATTCGACGCCGAATCCACGCCGCCCTTAACGCCGCCGCACGCCAAATGCTTGGCGTCGTTAATAAATTTTTCCGGCTGCCAAATAATACCGCTGGTTGTGCAAAGCAGCATTGCCGTTGGTGATCCCTCATAAGCTATTGCGAGTAATAAAATTTCAACACAACCACCGTTAATTTACTGCCGGTGGGGGCGTCCAATGAACGAACCGGTCACGCGTGCCATGGTCGAGGCCTTCTACAAGGCCTATGCGGAGCGTGACGCCGACAAGATCGGGCATTTCCTCGCCGACGACGTGGAATGGAGCATCAGCGGCCCGGTCGACGTGCTGCCGTTCTGCGGCACCCGCCACGGCAAGGCCGCCGTGCTCGACATGGTCGGGCGCCTTATTCCCGAGGTGTTCCGCATCTTCAACTTCGTGCCCGACGCCATATTGGTGGACGGCGACCAGGCGGCCACGCTCAGCCGGCTGACGGCGAGGAGCGGCGACGGCCGCGTCATCAGCTACCGGCTGGCGCATTTCGTGCGCTTCCGCGACGGCAAGATCGTCCGCAATGTGTCGATCATCGACAGCTTCGACGCGGTCGAGCAGGTGCTTGGCCATCCGCTCGAACTGCACGAGGGCGAGCGGCGCGAAGCCGGCGACCTGATCGCGGTGTGAGCGGCGACCCGCGCTGACGCCGATGTGATTTTCCAACGCAAACGGTGTGATATCATTTCGCATGTGATCCGCGATGGAGGACACCATGCGCCGTCATTTTGCGATCGTCACCGCCGCCATTCTGAGCGCCGCTCCCGCCTTCGCGCTCGACCTGCCGACGCGCAAGGCCGGCCTGTGGGAGCTCAAGATGATCTTCGAGGGCCGCAATCTTCCGCCCACGACCATGAAGCATTGCACCGACGCCGCCACCGACAAACTGATGAACGCCAATTTCGGCGGCTCCAACGAGCAGCACTGTTCGAAGCAAGACATGAAGACGTCCGGCGGCACCATCACCGTCGACTCGGTGTGCAAGTTCGGCGAGACGACCACCACCTCGCATGCGGTCATCACCGGCAGCTTCGACAGCGCCTATACCATGAAGGTCGCCTCGACGCGGGCCGGCGGTCCGCCGCTGCCGGGCGTGGCGCCGGGTGCGCAGACGCACATGACGATCGAGGCGAAGTGGCTGGGCGCCTGCGCCGCCGGCCAGAAGCCGGGCGACGTCATCATGTCGAACGGCATGAGCATGAACGTGATCGAGATGCAGCGGATGCGGCCGCCGGCGCGGTGACTTTCTTCACCTCTCCCATAGGGAGAGGTCGCCCGCCGAAGCTTTAGCGAAGGCGGGCGGGTGAGGGGTTACAATCTATCGAGAGCCACTTGCCCCCTCACCCCAACCCTCTCCCCCCAGGGGAGAGGTAGTGCGCTGAGTTTGTGGCGCGCTACGCCAGTCTGTGCCGCGCCAGCAGCTTAGCGACAGCCTCGACCAGATCGGCTTCCTTGACCGCGAACTGCGCCTCGGCCTGCTTCTTGAGGTACTCGTCGCGGTCCTTGATGGCGGTGAGGCCGGCGCCGAGGATCAAGTCCTTGATCATCACCTCGCCGCGCGTCTTCTCGTCGCCGCCCTGGATGACGACGCAAGGCGATGCGCGCTTGTCGGCATATTTGAGCTGATTGCCGATGTTCTTGGGATTGCCGAGGTAGAGCTCGGCGCGGATATTGGCGGCGCGCAGCAGCGAGACGAAGCGCTGGTAGTCGGCGACGCGGTCCTTGTCGAACACGGTGACCACCACCGGGCCGGGCGCGGCCTTGGCGCCGAGCTTGCCGAGCGCGGTCAGCGCCGCCTGTAGGCGCGACACACCGATCGAGAAGCCGGTGGCCGGCACCGGCTCGCCGCGGAAGCGCGACACCAGGCCGTCGTAACGTCCGCCGCCACCGACCGAGCCGAAACGCACCGGGCGGCCTTTCTCGTCGTTGATCTCGAAGGTCAGCTCCACCTCGTAGACCGGGCCGGTGTAGTACTCGAGACCGCGCACGACGGTCGGGTCAACACGAACTCGGTCATCGTATCCAGCGGCAGCAACGAATTTTGCAATTTCCTGCAATTCCGAATACCCAAATCCAAACGTCCCGCCAGCAGCAGCCTCGTCAGAAAAATATTCAATGATAGGTGCGTTTTTGCCGAATTGTTTTTGATATTCCGCGCTCGCATCCATCGGAGTAACTGGCGTATAGATGTGAAAGAAGACGGTTTTAATTTGTTCGTCAGAAAGTCCCGCGCCTTTAGTAAAGTCGCCGCTTTCATCTTTACGTCCTGCGCCGAGTAGTAACTTGACGCCTTCCGATCCCAATCGGTCAAATTTGTCTATCGCGCGCAGAACAGTAAGCCGACGTCCAGCATTTTGATCCCCCGCGAGCCCGATGGATTCTAAAACTCCATCGAGATTTTTGCGATTATTCACCTTCACCACATAACTGCCGCGCGGTACGCCCAGCGCTTCCATCGTGTCGGCCGCCAGCATGCACATCTCGGCATCGGCCGCCATGGTCGGCGCGCCGACGGTGTCGGCGTCGAACTGCATGAACTGTCGGAAGCGTCCCGGGCCCGGCTTCTCGTTGCGGAACACATAGCCCACGCGATAGCTGCGATAGGGCAGCACGATATGCTCGGTGCCGATGCGTTCCGCCACGTAGCGCGCCAGCGGCGCGGTCAGGTCGTAGCGCAGCGACAGCCACTGCTCGTCGTCGTCCTGGAACGAGAACACGCCCTCGTTCGGGCGGTCCTGGTCGGGCAGGAACTTGCCGAGCGCGTCGGTGTATTCGATCGCCGGCGTCTCCACCGGCTCGAAGCCGTAGCGCTCGAACACCGTGCGGATCGCCTCCACCATCTGGCGGGTGGCGGCGATGTCGGCCGGCCCGCGGTCGGCGAGCCCGCGCGGCAGGCGGGCCTTGAGTTTTTGCGGCTTGTTGCCGGATTTGGGGTCGGCCATTGGCTGGTCACGTTGTTGCAATAAACGGGGGTGGTAGCAGCCGTTTCCCGCTTTGTCATTATCGGCGAAAGGGGCTAATGCAGGGCCTTCAGCCGAACCCGTGAGGCGTCCAATGGCTCAAGTCGCGACCTCCGTCCCCAACGATCTCGAACCCTATTGGATGCCGTTCACGGCCAACCGGGCGTTCAAGGCGCGCCCGCGCCTGATCGCCCGCGCCAAGGACATGCACTATTTCACGCCGGACGGCCGCAAGCTGATCGACGGCGCCGCCGGGCTGTGGTGCACCAATGCCGGCCATAACCGCGAGCCGATCGTGGCGGCGATCCAGCGCCAGGCGGCCGAACTCGACTACGTGCCGGCCTTCCAGTTTTCGCACCCCAAGGCGTTCGAACTGGCGAGCCGCGTCGCAGCGCTCGCCCCGGGCGACCTCGATCATGTGTTCTTCTGCAATTCCGGCTCGGAGGCGGTCGACACCGCGCTCAAGATCGCGCTGGCTTTTCACAATGTGAAGGGCAACGCCGCGCGCGTGCGGCTGATCGGTCGCGAGCGCGGCTATCACGGCGTCGGCTTCGGCGGCATCGCGGTCGGCGGCATCGTCGGCAACCGCAAGATGTTCGGCGCGCTGATCGCCGGCGTCGATCATCTGCCGCACACCTATAATCGCGCCGAACAGGCCTTCACCGTCGGCGAACCGGAATGGGGCGCGCATCTGGCCGACGAGCTCGACCGGCTGGTCGCGCTGCACGACGCCTCCACCATCGCCGCGGTGATCGTCGAGCCGGTGGCGGCCTCGACCGGCGTCTTGCCGCCGCCGAAGGGCTATCTGCAACGGCTGCGCGCGATCTGCGACAAGCACGGCATTCTCTTGATCTTCGACGAGGTGATCACCGGCTTCGGCCGTCTCGGCCACGCCTTCGCCGCCGAGCGCTACGGCGTGGTGCCGGACATGATCACCTTCGCCAAGGGCATCACCTCGGGCAGCGTGCCGATGGGCGGCGTGCTGGTGCGCAAGGGTATCCACGACGCCTTCATGCGAGGCCCTGAGCACATCATCGAATTGTTCCACGGCTACACTTATTCGGCGCATCCGCTCGCCTGCGCCGCCGGCCTCGCCACGCTCGATCTCTATCGCGACGAAAACCTGTTCGAGCGCGCCAAGAAGCTCGAACCGTTGTGGGCGCAGGCGGCGATGGGTCTGAAGGGCCTGCCCAACGTGCTCGACATCCGCACCGTGGGCCTGACCGCCGGCATCGATCTCGCCAGCCGGCCCGATGCCGTCGGCAAACGCGGCTTCGAGGCGATGGAGATGGCGTTCCACGAGCAGGACCTGATGGTGCGCGGCGTCGGCGACACGCTGGCGCTGTCGCCGCCGCTGATCGTCAGCGAAGCGCAGATCGGCGAGATTTTCGACAAGGTCGGCAAGATCATCAAGGCGGTGGCGTAATGCTCATCTGTCGTCCCCGCGAAGGCGGGGACCCATACTCCGCAGCTTCTCGATAGGACACGGCGTATGGGTCCCGGCCCTCGCAAATGCTCGGCCGGGACGACAACGGCGCTCGTTAATCCACCCGCGCAAACGACGGCTTCGGTTGCAGGATCGCCCAGCCGACCGTCATGGTGAGATCGCCGCGCCGGTCTTTCAGCTGGAACGGCGGCTGGATCGCGGCGTCGGCGGCGATGGCTCGGTATTGCACCGGCATCAGCTTGGGATCGCTGTCGGTCCACAGCACCAGCGCACCGCGCGCTTTGAGGTCGGCAAGATCGATCCACGGCGCCCGCGCCGGTTTGCCGTCGATCAGCACGCGCGGATGGCTCGGCGCGTAACGCGCGACATTGCCGCCGTCCCACATGTCGCCGATGACATAGACGAGCGGCTGTCCGGTTATGGCGCGGTAGCGCTGCGACAGTTCGCGCGCCAGCTCCTGGCCGGGATAGAACACCGCGCGGTAGCGATGGTCATATTGCGGCATGATCGCGTAGTTGCCGATGAAGACGACGGCGATAGCCACGAACACACCCAGCCAGACCAGCAGCACGCGCTTGAACCGCTTATCGTCGAGCACCCGGTGCGCCATCAGCACGACATAGACGCCGAGGAACAGAAAGAGCGGATAGCCCCACATCGCCACCGTGCCGCGGCCGCTTATCGCCGACAACGCCAGCACCGTGGCTAGTGGGCCGAATGCGAGCAGTGCCACGATGCGGCGGTCGTAGGCGTCGGCTGCCGATGCAACCGGCGGCTGGCTCGCCGACCGGCGCGGGATAAATAACGGCGCCGCGATCAGCAACGACGGCAGCAGGAAGAACAGTTGGCCCAGGGCAAATTCCAGTGGGTGCCAGACATGATCGATCAGCCCGCGCGACGGCAGGGCGCGGTGCTCGGCATAGGCGAAGGGCAGAAAATCGTTCTGCACCAGCCAGATGAGGTGCGGCGCCATGACGACGAGCGCGGCAGCCGCCGCCACATAGGGGCCCGGCGTCGTCAGGCTCGCTCGGGCGTCGCGGTCGAACAGCACGAACAGCGCCAGCGGCAGCGCCAGCACCAGCACGAAATATTTCGCCCACAGCGACATGCCGACCGCCAGCCCGAGCAGCAGCCAATGGCGGAGCTCATTGCCGCGCAGGGCGCGGTGGAAGGCAAAGCCGGCCAGTGCCCAGAACGGCAGCTGGATGACGTCGTGGTTGAACTTGACGGCGGTGTAATTGAGGTAGTGCAGGCCGTCGACGATCAGTACGGCGGCCAGCGCCCCGAGCGGGCCGGCGAGCGGCCGCGCCAGCGCGAATACCGCGCTCAGTGCCGCCACCGCTGCGGCCTGCGCTAACAGGTAGAAGGCAAAATCGTGCCCGACCAGCCGATTGACGATCTCGACCAGCCACCAGGGTAGAGGAGGGAGCTTGTCGTAGCCGAGCTGCCATTCGCGGCCGTAGACCAGCGCCTCGATCAGGTCGAGCGGCAGGTTGGGATAGAGCAGGCTCGGCAGCACGGTCCAGAGCGCGGCATGCAGGCCCAAGATGGCGGCCATGGCCTGGGCAGGCTTCGCCGCGATCCGGTGGAGCAAGGGCAAGTTGCTGGCAGCCATCGTTTTTCAGGTTCCAATGCCGCCCAACTTCTTGCGAATAAGGGCCGAAGTGCCGTTACCATAGCAGGACTTCGTGGTTGCGCAGACCCATGGCGTCATGAACATTGTAGGCAGGCCACGCGAATCACCGGGGGGTAGCGCGGGGCCGTCCAGGATTACGCCTATGCGTCGTATCAGCGCCATCTTCATCGCGGTCTGCATGGTGCTCATCGCCGGCTCGATCGGCGCCGTTCTCTTTCTCGCTTTCAGGCTGGACGCCCGTAGCTCCGCCATCGTGGCGCTCGCCGCGCTGGTCGCCATGGCGCTGTACAACACCATCAGCAACCGGCTGCGCGACCGCGGCGACCTCGGCGATCAGATCGCCGATCTGTCGCGCGGTACCGGCGATCTCGCCCGCCAGGTAGCGGAGATCTCGCGCCGGCTCAACGCCATGGAAATCC
>JACQDO010000340.1 GCA_016201085.1 Hyphomicrobiales bacterium
AGGCGCAAATGGATCGCTGGTCGATCGTGACCACGCTCAACTATTTGCCGCACGACAACGAGGTCGAGATCGTGCTGGCCAAGGCCAAGCACTATCGCAACGAGCAGGGCCGCGACATCGTCAACAAGATGGTGCGGGTCGCCGACCTGACGCGCAACGGCTTCATGAACGGCGACATCTCGACCGTGATGAGCCCGCGCACGGTGATCACCTGGGCGGAGAATTCCGATATCTTCAACGATATCGGCTTCGCCTTCCGCCTCACCTTCCTCAACAAATGCGACGAACTAGAGCGGCCGATCGTCGCCGAGTTCTATCAGCGCTGCTTCGGCGTCGAGCTGCCGGAGAGCTCGGTCAACGTGGCGCTATCATGATCTGTCATTCCGGGGCGCCGCGTAGCGGCGAACCCGGAATCCAGATGAATATCGCGACGACTTTGTTTGTTTCTGGATTCCGGGTTCGCGCTTTCAGCGCGCCCCGGAATGACGGATAAAAAGATGGCTTCCAATATCAAAAGCAAACCGTCGGGCAAGGAATCGCCAACCGAGCCGTTCAAGCGGGCGGTCACCGGCTGCCTGCGCGCGCTGGCGCGCAAGCCCGACCTGGAGGTCAATTTCGCCGCCGAGCGGCCCGGCCTGATGGGCGGCAAGGTGCGGCTGCCGGAGCCGCCGCGCAAACTCACTAAGGCCGAGGCCGCCATCGTGCGCGGCAATGCCGACTCGATTGCACTGCGGATTGCCTGCCACGACGCGGCGGTGCACCGCCGCCTGCAGCCGCAGGGCCAGCAGGCGCGCGCGGTGTTCGAGGCGGTCGAGCAGGCGCGCGTCGAGGCGATCGGCGCGCGGCGCATGGACGGCGTGGCGCAGAATCTCACCGCCATGCTGGACGAGCGCTTCCACCGCGGCAAGTTCGACGAGATCACCGATCGCGCCGACGCGCCGATCGAGGACGCCCTCGCCATGATGGTGCGCGAGCGCCTCACCGGCCTGACGCCGCCGCCGGCGGCCAAGAAGCTGGTCGACCTCTGGCGTCCGACCATCGAGGACCGCGCCGGCAAAAAACTCGACCGGCTGGAAGATCTGGTCGAGGACCAGCGCCAGTTCGGCGACGCCGTGCACGATCTGCTCGACGCGCTGGAAATGGGCGAGGACCGCAGCCGCGATACCGAGGAGGAAGACGAGGAGGGCGAGGAGGATCGCCGCCAGGAATCCGGCGAGAACGGCGAGGCCACCGAGTCGGACGAGCAGAGCACCAGCATGGAGGACACGCAGGTCTCGGCCGAGGACCTGGCCGATGCCGCCAGCGAGGCCGCCGACGCGCCCACCGCCGACATGGCCGACGATGCCGACATGACCGACGCCGAAACCCCGGGCGAGCCGCAGCGGCCGCGCCAGTATGGCGACAATGCGCCGCGCGGGCCCGACTATCGCGCCTTCACGGCGAAGTTCGACGAGACGGTGGCGGCCGAGGATCTGTGCGAGCCGGAAGAACTCGATCGCCTGCGCAGCTATCTCGACAAGCAGCTCTCGCATCTGCAGGGCGTGGTGGCGCGGCTTGCCAACCGCCTGCAACGCCGGCTGATGGCGCAGCAGAACCGCTCCTGGGAGTTCGACCTGGAGGAAGGCCTGCTCGATCCGGCGCGGCTGTCGCGTATCGTCATCGATCCGATGCATCCGCTCTCGTTCAAGGCCGAGAAGGAGATGCAATTCCGCGACACCGTGGTGACGCTGCTGTTGGACAATTCCGGCTCCATGCGCGGGCGGCCCATTACGGTGGCCGCCACCTGCGCCGACATCCTGGCGCGCACGCTCGAGCGCTGCGGCGTCAAGGTCGAGATTCTCGGCTTCACCACGCGCGCCTGGAAGGGCGGCCAGTCGCGCGAGCACTGGCTCACCGCCGGCAAGCCGACCAATCCCGGCCGCCTCAACGACCTGCGCCATATCATCTACAAGGCGGCCGACGCGCCCTGGCGGCGCTCGCGCAAGAATCTGGGGCTGATGATGCGCGAGGGCCTGCTCAAGGAGAATATCGACGGCGAGGCGCTCGACTGGGCGCACAAACGGCTGCTGGCGCGCACCGAGCAGCGCAAGATTTTGATGATGATCTCCGACGGCGCGCCGGTCGACGACTCGACGCTCTCGGTCAATGCCGGCAATTATCTCGAACGCCATCTGCGCTGGGTGATCGAGGAGATCGAGACCCGTTCGCCGGTCGAGCTGATCGCCATCGGCATCGGCCATGACGTCACGCGCTACTATCGCCGCGCCGTCACCATCGTCGATGCCGAGGAGCTGGGCGGCGCCATGACCGAGAAGCTGGCCGAGCTGTTCGAGGAGCACGCAGTCGCCGAACGGCCGGCCCCCCGCACGCGGAGGCGCGTCGCTTGATATTCAATCGTCGTCGTCGTTGGCTCGCCGCCGGAGCGCTGCTCGCCTCGGCCCTTGCCGCCGGCTCGTTCGCGCTGGCGGCGGGACCGCGTTATGCATCGGCGCCGACGCCTATCGCCATCGAAGCGACGCCGATACCCGCATTCGACAACCGGGAGCCGGCGCAGACGCGCTTCGGTCAGCTCGAATTCCGCGGCGGGCTGGCGCTCACCTCGAAATTCACGGCCTTCGGCGGCATTTCCAGCATCCGCGTCGAACCCGACGGCAGCCATTTCCTCGCCATCACCGACAACGGCTCCTGGCTGCGCGGCCGTATCGTCTACGACAACGGCAAGCCGGCCGGTATTGCCGACGCCGAGATGGCGCCGATCCTCGGCGCCGACGGCAAGCCGCTGGCCGCGCGCGGCTGGTACGACGTGGAGTCGCTCACCGAGCGCGACGGCAAGTTCTATATCGGCATCGAGCGCGTCGAGCGGATCGTGCGCTTCGATTTCCGCCGCGACGGATTCAAGGCGCGCGGCGAGCCGATTCCG
>JACQDO010000341.1 GCA_016201085.1 Hyphomicrobiales bacterium
AAATTTTCTCGCCGGCGTGCAATTAGCCGCCGCTACGATCCTGCTCAACTGAAGACAGGCCCTAGTCAGGCGCTCACCACGCGCCAAAGCACGCGGTGCGCGGGCGCTGCGCGTTAAGGGAGCATTGGCTTCGCGCATGTGAAATTCGCCTCCGAATTTTCCGGGATTCGGTGGTTCATGCGTCAGATCCTGTTCTTCGCCGCCGCCCTGCTGTTGGCCGGCGGCTATTTTGCGCGCTTCGCCGATCAGGCCGTGGTGCATCCGTCCGCGCAGACCGCGGCGGTCGCGCCCACTTACGCCGCACGGCAGCCGACAACCTCCGGCCGCAGCCTCGTCCTGGAGAGCGACCGCCAGGGCCACTTCAAGACCGAGGCGCGGATCGACGGTCGCTATGTCGATTTCCTGGTCGACACCGGCGCCTCGTTGGTGGTCCTGCGCGAAACGGACGCCGCCCGCGCCGGCATTCGCCCGCGCCCCAGCGACTACACCGCGATCGTCTCCACCGCCAACGGCAAGATCAAGGCGGCGCCCGCCAAGCTCGACCGCATCGAGCTCGGCGGCATCACCGTCTTCGACGTGCCGGCGCTGGTGCTGCCGGACGAGGCGCTGGGGCAGAACCTGCTCGGCACCTCGTTTCTGTCGCGGCTCAAGCGCTACGAATATGCCAACGGCCGCCTGGTGCTGGAGCAGTAGCTAACCGTCATTCCGGGGCGCGACCGAAGGTCGCGAACCCGGAATCTATAACCCCAGCGCTGCGGAGTATGGATTCCGGGTCCGGCGCTTTGCGCCGTCCCGGAATGGCGAAACCTAGGGGGGCGCTTTGCGGCGATCCGGCGTTAGGCTATGCCATTCCGAATCGCGACCTTCCGTATTTGAGGACCTGCATGTTTCCAACGCCGAAATCCGCGCTGACGCCCAACACCTATGCCTATGAATCCTCGCCGCTGGTGAAGCCGACCGGCTTCCGCGAATACGACGCGCGCTGGCTGCTGGAGAAGGAAATCAACCTGATGGGCGTGCAGGCGCTCGGCATGGGTCTCGGCACGCTGATCCGCGAGCTGGGCGTCAAGCCCGAGATCGTCACCGGCCACGATTTCCGCAGCTATTCGGCGTCGGTTAAGATGGCGCTGGTCAACGGCCTGATGGCTTCGGGCTGCAAGGTGCACGATATCGGTCTCGCGATCACGCCGATGGCCTATTTCGCCCAGTTCGCGCTCGACGTGCCCTGCGTCGCCATGGTCACCGCCTCGCACAACGACAATGGCTGGACCGGCGTGAAGATGGGCGCCAACCGGCCGCTCACCTTCGGACCGCAGGAGATGACGCGGCTCAAGGAGATCGTGCTCTCCGCCAAGTTCGAGCTGAAGGGCGGCGGCTCTTACGTCTTCGTGGAGAATTTCCCTGACCGCTACATCGCCGACTTGACCACGCGGCCGAAACTTAAACGAAAACTGAAGGTGATCGCGGCCTGCGGCAATGGCACCGCCGGCGCCTTCGCGCCGCGCGTTCTTGAAGCGGTCGGCTGCGAGGTGGTGCCGCTCGATTGCGAACTCGACCATACCTTCCCGCGCTATAATCCGAACACCGAAGACATGCAGATGCTGCATGCCATGCGCGACGCAGTGCTGGAGCATAAGGCCGATGTGGCCCTTGGCTTCGATGGCGACGGCGACCGCTGCGGCGTGGTCGATAACGAAGGCGAGGAGATTTTCGCCGACAAGGTCGGCGTCATGCTGGCGCGCGACATGTCGAGCCTGCACAAGAACGCGACCTTCGTGGTCGACGTGAAGTCGACCGGCCTGTTTCTCACCGACCCGGTGCTGAAAGCCAACGGCGTCAAGGCCGACTACTGGAAGACCGGCCATTCCTACATCAAGCGCCGCGTCAACGAGCTGGGCGCGCTCGCCGGCTTCGAGAAGTCCGGCCACTTCTTCTTCAACAAGCCGTTCGGCCGCGGCTATGACGACGGCATGATCTTCGGTCTGGCGGTGTGCGACATGCTCGACCGCAATCCGGGAAAGACCATGGCCGACTTGCGCAAGGCGCTGCCCAAGACCTGGGGCTCGCCAACCATGTCGCCGCATTGCGACGACGAGAAGAAATACGGCGTGGTCGACGCGGTGGTGAAGCATTTCGAGGCGGCCAAGGCCAAGGGCGACAAATTCGCCGGCCAGCCGATCCGCGATCTGGTCACCGTCAACGGCGTGCGCGTCACGGTCGAGGACGGCACCTGGGGCCTGGTGCGGGCGTCGTCGAACAAGCCGGAGCTGGTGGTGGTGGTGGAAAGCCCGGCCTCGGAAGCGCGCATGCGCGAGATGTTCAAGGCGGTCGACGGCGTGCTGCGCACGCACCCGGAGGTCGGCGCGTATAATCAGACGATTTGACGGCGCCTGCTATCCCCAAAACCGTCCGGTGCCGCCGATGGTGACCACGATCAGGCCGAGCGGCAGATTGACCATGATGATCTGGCGGATCAGGCCAAGCTGCGCGCCGGCCGCGGGCCAATCCTGTCTGTCGACGGCGCGTTTGAAGGCGAGCCATGGGCCGTGGAACAGCCACAGAAACAGGCCGACCATCACCCAGCCAAGCGTCTGCATCAGATGGATGTAGAGCGGCGCTCCCGAGAAGCCGCCGAAGCTCGTCAGCATCATCCAATAACCGCTCAACAACAGCAGCAGCACGGCCGCCCAGACCCAGGGAAAGAATTTCTGGAAAAAGCGGCGCCAGAGTGCCAGCCGCTGCGGTGCCTCCAGCGGACCGGCCGCCGGACGCAGACACATATAGGCCGCGAACATGCCGCCGACCCAGATGACGGCGCTGAGGAGATGTAGCGTAAGGGCGATGGCCAGCATGGAAGGCTCGCGCGTGCTGCAGGGATTGGAAGGATATCGTGCTTTCGCCGGCCCCGACAGTCTGTAAAGTGATCCCATGCGTATCGCCATCCTCGGGGCCGGGCCGGCGGGCCTTTACCTCAGCTACCTGATCAAGCGCCGCGCGCCACGCGCCGGCGTCACCGTCATCGAACAGAACCCGGCCGACGCCACCTTCGGTTTCGGCGTGGTATTTTCCGACCGCGCGCTCGAATTCCTGCGCGACGACGACGAGCCGACCTACGCGGCCATTGTGCCGCACATGCAATCGTGGAGCGACATCGCGCTGGTGCTGCGCGGCGAGCGCATCGTCATCGACGGCGTCGGCTTCGCCGCCATCGGCCGGCTCCAGCTGCTGCAACTGTTGCAGGCGCGCGCGCGTTCGGCCGGCGTCGAGCCGGCCTATCGGCGCACCGTAAAGGATTTGTCCGAGCTCGACGACTTCGACCTGGTGGTCGGCGCCGACGGCGTCAACTCGCTGGTGCGGCGCATGCACGCACAGGATTTCGGCGCCAGCCTCGATTATCTAACCAACCGGTTTGCCTGGTTCGGCACCGCCAAGCGCTTCGAGACGCTGACGCAGACTTTCATCCAGACCGAACTTGGCTCGTTCAACGCGCATCATTATCGCTTTTCGCCCGAGCTGAGCACGTTCATCGTCGAAGTCGACGCGGCGACCTTCGCGCGCGCCGGTTTTGCGGCCATGGACGAAGCACACACGCGTTCCCTGTGCGAGCGCGTCTTTGCCGAGGCGCTCGGCGGCCATGCGCTGATCTCCAACAATTCGATTTGGCGGCAGTTTCCGCTGGTGCACAACGCGCGCTGGTCGCACGGCAAATACGTATTGCTCGGCGACGCGCTGCATACCGCGCATTTCTCTATCGGTTCCGGCACGCGGCTGGCGATGGAAGATGCGATCGCGCTCGACAAGGCGCTGGCCGCCCATCCGCGCGATATTGTCGCAGCGCTTTCAGCTTATGAGGCGGCGCGCCGTCCGATCCTGGAAAAGCTGGTTAACGGCGCCAATGGCAGCGCGCAATGGTACGAGCATTTCGCCGAGCACATGGCGCTCAAGCCGGTCGATTTCGCCATGAGCTACATCACGCGCTCGGGACGCATCGATATCGAGCGTCTGCGCAAGCTGTCGCCCAATTTTGTGGCACGTTACGAGCGGGAGCACGCTTGAAGCGTCCCGTTACCGCCATGCAGCATGACGGGATCAAGTCTGCGCTGGCGCATTGGTGCCGGCGATATCCATCGTCTACCAACGGTCCCGCGGCGCCGGATGAGCGAACGGCTGCGGTCGCGGCGACTGTTGGAGCTTGGAAAATACCATGACGATTGCACGAACACTCTTGCTATGCCTGCTGACAATGCTGCCGCCGGCCTCCGGCGCGCTGGCACAAGCGGCCTACCCCAGCCAGATGGTGAAGATCGTCGTTCCCTTCACGGCCGGCAGCAACACCGACATCCTGGCCCGAAGTCTGGCGGACAAACTCGGTGCCATGTGGAAACAAAACGTCATCGTCGAAAACAGACCCGGGATTCCCGGAACGGTCAGCGTGGCAAACAGCACGCCTGACGGCTATACATTGATGCTGACTTCCAACGGGCACACGATTCTCAACATCATCAACAAGGATCTGCCCGTCGATCCGGTCAAGTCGTTCGCGGGCATTACGCCGGTCGCCACCGTGCCGTTGGTGCTGATCGTGACGCCCTCGGTGGAAGCGAAGAACCTGAACGAGTTCATCGCGCTCGCCAAGGCAAAACCCAACGCGCTCAACTTCTCT
>JACQDO010000342.1 GCA_016201085.1 Hyphomicrobiales bacterium
AAGTCCGGGAATCCCGCGTCCCACCATAGCAGCGCCGCGCCGCGCGGCAATCGACGCGAACGCCGAATGCCGCGCGTGACAAATATCAAGCGTCGCCGCTTATTTGAACGTCAGCTTCGCCGCCGCCGCCACGTCGGCGAAGGTCTTGATGTCGGCGTCGATCAGCTTCTTGAACGCATCGCCGGTCGGGCCGCCGGGGGTGACGGCCATTTTCTTCAGGCCGTCCTGCACGCCTGGATCGGCCAGCGCGCGGCCGAGCTCCTTGGTGAGCTTGTCCACCACCGGCGCCGGCGTGCCGGTCGGCACGAAGAAACCGCTCCACAGATGCGTATTGACTTCCGGATAGCCGACCTCGGCCATGCTCGGCACCTCGGGCAGCTCGGGCGAGCGCTGCGAACCGGTCACCGCCAGCGCGCGCGTCTTGCCACCCAGCACCAGCGGCATCGCCGGCGGCCCGTCGGAAATGGTGAACAGGACTTGTCCGGCAACCACGCTCAGGTTCGACTCGTTGCTGCTTTTGTAGGGAATCGCCACCGCCGGCATGCCGGTCTTGAGCTTGAGCAACTCGCTGGCGATGGTGAAGGCCGGCGAGGACGTGCCGTAATTAGACTTTTCCGGATTGGCCTTGGCCCAGGCGACCAGTTCCTTCACCGACTTGATCGGACTCGACGCCGGCACCACCAGCACCAGCGGGAACGAGGCGATCATATTGAGCGGAATGAAACTCTTGGTCGCGTGGTAGCCGAGATTGGGAAACACCGCAGTGGCGATCGACATTTGCCCGGTGGCGCCGACCAGCACCGTGTAGCCGTCGGCCGGCTGGTGCGCGGCATAGTCGGCGGCGATGCGCCCGCCGGCGCCGACTTTGTTCTCGATCACGGCGGTGGCGCCGGTATTCTCCTGGAATTTCTGCACCACCAGGCGCGCAAACAGGTCGTTGCCGCCACCGGCGGCAAAGCCGACGATGAAATGAATGGGCTTGTTGGGAAAGTCGGCCTGCGCCAACGCGCGATCGCCCGCCAGCGGCACCAGCAGCGTCGCCAGCGCACAGACTAAGAAGCTTTGAATCCTCGTCATGATATTCCCCCCGCATAGGCGGTGTGTTTATTTGGTTTATTCTTGGCAAAATCGTACACCGGCGGCCCGCCGTAGGAAATGGCCTTGTTGCGCTGTGCTATCGTGCGAGCCAAACGCGTTTCGCCGAATTTAGGGCCTCGATGAGCACGCCTTCCGCGATCCCCACCGACACAAGACCCGCCAGCCGCGACCTGTTCGGCCATCCGCGCGCGCTGTCTTTTCTGTTCGCGACCGAGATGTGGGAGCGCTTCTCCTATTACGGCATGAAGGCGCTGCTCGTGCTCTACATGGTCAAGTATCTGCTGGAGCCGCAGCGCGCGTCCGGCGTCGTCGGCCTCGGCGCCTTCAGGAGCGCGCTGGAATCCGTATTCGGGCCGCTGGCGACGCAACCGCTTGCCTCGCAGATCTTCGGTTTCTACTCCGGGCTGGTCTATCTAACGCCGATCCTCGGCGGCCTGCTGGCCGATCGCGTGCTGGGCCAGCGCCGCACCGTCATCCTCGGCGCCACGCTGATGGCGATCGGCCATTTCATGATGGCCTTCGAGCATCTGTTCCTGTTCGCGCTGCTCATGCTCATCCTCGGCAACGGCGCCTTCAAGCCGAACATCTCGACCCAGGTCGGTACGCTCTACGCGCCAGGCGACCACCGGCGCGACCGCGCCTTCTCGATCTTCTATGTCGGCATCAATCTCGGTGCCTTCCTGGCGCCGCTGGTGTGCGGCACGCTGGGCGAAGAACTCGGTTGGCATTACGGCTTTGCCGCCGCCGGTGTCGGCATGACGCTCGGACTGGTCATCTATCTCGTCGCCACGCCGCATCTGCCGAAAGACGCCTTCGCGAAGCGCGAAAAGACGCCGCTCGACCGCGCGGCCTGGCGATCCATCGTCGCGCTCATGCTGCTGTTCCTGCCGGTCAGTCTGTACTGGGGCACTTACGAGCAGCAGGGCAACACCATCGCGCTCTGGGCCGATCAGTTCACCGACCGGCGTTTCTTCGGCGGCGAAATTCCGGTCACCTGGTTCCAGGCGTTCAATCCGTTCATGATCTTCGCCTTCACACCGTTCATCATTGGCTTCTGGCGCTGGCAGGGCGCGCGCGAGCCCTCGACCATCGCCAAAATGGCGATCGGCTGCCTGCTCAATGCCGCGGCTTATCTGGTGCTGGTGTTTGCGGCGCTGGCCGCCGGCGGCGACAAGGCGAGCTGGCTGTGGCTGTTCGGCTACTTCGTCGTGCTCACCGTCGGCGAACTCTATCTCTCGCCGGTCGGCCTGTCGCTGGTGACCAAGGTCGCGCCGGCCGGCATGCTGTCGATGCTGATGGGCGTGTGGCTGTCGACCAGTTTTGTCGGCGGATTTCTCGCCGGCTATCTCGGCACCTTCTGGTCGAGCATGAGCCAAGTCCACTTCTTCTTGATGCTGGCGGCGATTTCCGCCGTCGCCGGAAGCGCTATCGCGCTGCTCGGCATTCCGATGCGTGGCGCGCTGCGCGACTAAGCATTTTCTTGGCGCATGATCTTATCCGAAAACCGGTTCCCACTTTTCGGGATCATGCGACGGGCAATCCGACATATTGCTCCGCCAGCATGGTGGATGCGGCTGACGAGCTGGCGATGTAGCCGAGATCGGAGA
>JACQDO010000329.1 GCA_016201085.1 Hyphomicrobiales bacterium
AGATTGAGGCCGGCGCCGGCAATTTTGCGACCCTTGAGATCGGCCACGGTATTCCAGTCGAAGGTGGTGCCGAGGTTGTAGCCGTTGTCGGCGATCAGCGCGATCAGGCGCTGATTGAATTTATCCTCGAGCACTTTCGACATATACGGCACCTTGTCGTACACGATGCGCGCCAGCTTGACGCTCATCGTCGGGCTCATGGTGCCGAACGGCAGCATCACCTGAAACGGGTGCAGCGGCAGGTTCGAAGGCTCGAAACCGAAATTATAGCCGCCAATGTCGATGATACCGGACTGCACGCCTTCCAGCGTGTCGGCGACCTTCACCATCGAGCCGCCGTAACCCTCGACGAACTCAACCTTGTATTTGGTCTTGGCGGCGACCCGCTTGGTCACCTCCGGCACGAAGAAGCTCTGCATCAGCGCGACATAGGTGTTCGCCGGCGGATGACCGGAAGCGATGCGCAGCTTGAACACCTCTTGCGCCATCGCCGTGGTGCCGGCCGTGGCCAGCGCCAAAAAGGCAAATATTCGCAACATGGTCCGGATTGTCATGGTGTCTCCCCCAATCGTAGCCAACGTTGTTTTTATGAAGTCGAGGACATTCCGTCGCATCGCCATAGGCTGTCAATCCCTTCTGTTCGCGCTTCGGTACCCTTCGTCGGCTTGGTGGAGAAATCGGGAGAAAATAGGCACGCCCCAGTTGTGAAACGTTAGCAACCAAATGGCGCTTTGGCCGTTATCGACCGATATTCCGTATGGCGAATTCGAAGCCGGGGAGCGACGCATGCAAAAGCAGGAGGCGGTCTACGCGTCGCGTCGTGAAGACGTTCCCCTGAGCATCAACGATCCGCGGCCGGTGGGCGAGGTGGCTAAAATCTGGCGGACCGCCGCGCAGGCCGCCACCATCGGCATCTTTGTGATTCTACTGATCGCGACGCTCAGCATGGCGCAGCCAGTGTTGTTGCCGGTGGCGTCGGCTTTCGTGGTGACCATGATGCTGGGGCCGCTGTCGGCGCATGCCAACAGCTATGGCGTTCCCGCGCTACTGACGGCGATCGTGCTCTGGCTGCTGGCGATCGCGGTGTTCTATGGCCTGATCATGCTGTTGGCGGCGCCGGTATTGGAGTGGGTCGGCAAGGCGCCGGATATCGGCCGCAAGATCCAGGAAAAGCTGTTGCTGATTGAGCGGCCGCTGACCGCGCTGCGGGACCTGCGCAACGCTCTGCCGCTGGCCGACGCCAAGAATGGCTTCGCCTTCGATATCACGAGCGTGCTGCAGCCTATGGTCGCGATCATCACGCCAGCGATCGGTCAGATTTTCATTTTCTTTGGCACGCTGTTCTTCATGCTGCTCGGCCGCACGCGGATGCGTCATCTGCTAGTGGCGTTCTTCGACGAGCGCGAGGCCCGGCTACGCACAATCAAGATCATGAACGACATCGAGTCCAATCTGACCGGCTATCTGAGTACGGTGGCGGTGATCAATTTCTCGGTCGGGCTGGTCGCCGGCGCGATCGCCTGGGCAACCGGACTGCCCGATCCGACCGCATGGGTCGTGTTGGGTTTCATCCTGAACTTTATTCCCTATATCGGCGCGCTGATCATGGTGATCTTGCTGTTTCTGGTTGGGCTGGTGACATTTCCGCTGTTTACTCAGGCAATTGTGGCGCCGCTGCTCTACGTCGCCGTCGCCACGGTCGAGGGGCATTTCCTCACCCCCAGCATCATCGGCCGCCAGCTCACGCTTAATCCGCTTACGGTGTTTCTGTCGCTGGTGTTCTGGACCTGGTTGTGGGGGCCGGTCGGCGCGTTCTTGGCGGTGCCGTTGCTGATCATGGGGCTAGTCGCGGCGAGCCATCTATTTCCGAAAGACGAACCGGCGTTGCCCGAGTAACGTAGGCCGGGCTAGATACGTATCCGCGCGGCAGACCGGTGCGATCCCCGATGGAATTCCAAGCCTATGTCGATCAGATCATCGCCTTCGTGCGCGAGAATGCGGCGTGGGCGCCGCCCATCGTATTCGCGCTGGCGTTCGGGGAGTCGCTCGCCTTCATCTCGCTGCTGATCCCGGCCTGGGGCGCGCTGGTGGCGATCGGGGCGTTGATCGGATCGAGCGGTATCGATTTCTGGCCGATCTGGATCGCAGCCAGCCTCGGCGCGGCGATGGGCGACTGGCTATCCTACTGGATCGGACTCAAGCTCGAATATTCGGTGCAGCACATCTGGCCGTTGTCACGCCATCCCAATCTGATCCCGCGCGGCGAAGCCTTCATGAAGAAATGGGGCGTGCCCGGCATTTTCATCGGCCGCTTCTTCGGCCCGTTGCGCGCCTCGGTGCCGCTGATCGCCGGCATTTTCGAGATGCCGTTCTGGCGCTTTCAGTTTGCCAATTTCACCTCGGCCTTCGTGTGGGCGGCGGTGCTGCTCACGCTCGGCGACGGAATTTCGACCGTGGTGAAATATTTCTGGAATTGAAAAGCTCCGCCGGGATTTCCGTCCCGGCGGAATTTAGTGCGGAACCAACCGACTTATTTTGCCGCGAGGCCGGCAACGCCCGCTTGCGACACGACGTCGTCTTGCGAACCGGAGCCGCCGCTCACGCCGATGGCGCCGATCACCTTGCCGCCGACGATCAGCGGGTTGCCGCCGCGCGACATGATCACGTCATCGAGCGTCGGCAAATAGGCGAAGAAGGGACCCTTGCCGGACAGCCGTTCGAACACCAGGGTCGGGCGGCGATAGCGCGCCGCGGTACGCGCCTTGTGCTGCGAGATGGTGATCGAGGCGTACTGACAGTTATCCTGTTTCTCGAAATAGACCAGATCGCCGGACGGGCCGACGACTGCGACACACAGGCCATTCCATTTGCGTTTCTCCGCTTCCGCAATCGCCGCCGCCGCTGCCTTCTTGGCGGTCGCGGTGTTGATCGGCTCGCCATAAGGCGGCGGAGCCAACGCGTCCGGAATCGCTTCGTTCGGATTGGCCGGATCGGGCGGCACCTGGGCGAACGCCCCCGTGCTCATCAAAAGCGCGACGCCGAAGGCGCCCGCCATCATAGTCAAACGACGCATTGGTTTTCCTCCCTAGGGAATGGCTGGCTTGTGCCAGCGTTCAGTAATTTTGTGCACTGCACGATTCAATGCAACATTGTCGACGCTGCTAAGCTTAGCCAACCTGCGGGCTGTCGCCTATATGGGTTGCTCGCCATGCGGTACGCGGAATAATCTTGAAAAAATGGGGTTAGTGCCGACACAATCACCGGCATTGGATCGCCAACCGAATCGCCGGAACAATAAAATCATCAAGGGGGAGACGCTCATGACCACATTCACGCGCCGCAATCTGTTGACGGTTGCCGCCGGTGCGGCCGCCGCTGCCACATTGCCGATTGACGTCTCGCTGCGCGCAGCGACGCCGCCGGCCGGCAAGCAGGCGGCGGGCTGGTACCGCTACAAAATCGGCTCGATCGAGGTGACGGTCGCCACCGACGGCGTCGCCCGCTTCAAGATGGTTGAAGACCACGTCATCAACATCAAGAAGGATGTGGTGAACGCCGCGCTGGCCGAGGTCTTCATGGAAAAAGACATGATGACTACGCCGTATAATCCGATCTGCGTGAACACCGGTTCCAAGCTCGCGATCATCGATACCGGCACCGGCGAGGCCAACTACAAGAAGTCGAACGGCGTCGGCGGACAATTCATCACCAATCTCGCGGCCTCCGGCATCGACCGCAAGGCCGTCGATACGCTGATCATCTCGCACTACCACGGCGACCATATCAACGGCATGCTGATGGAGGATAATTCGCTCACTTATCCGAACGCCGAGATTCTGGTGCCGGCGAAGGAGCATGCCTACTGGATGGACGACGGCGAGATGAGCCGCGCCTCCAAGGGCCGCATCGAAGGCAACTTCAAGAACGTGCGGCGCGTGTTCAACGCCGACGTGCTCAAGCGCGTGAAGACTTATGAGTGGGGCAAGGAGGTGATCCCCGGCATCGCCGCGCAGGGCACGCCTGGCCATACCTTTGGCCACACATCTTATGTGATCTCATCGGGTTCGGATGCCGTCTTTGTGCAGTCCGACGTCACCCACGTGCCGTTCCTGTTCGTGCGCCATCCCGACTGGCACGCCTTTTACGACCAGGACGGCGCCATGGCGGAAGCCACCCGCCGCAAGGTCTACGACATGCTGGTGGCCGACAAGATGCGGGTGCAGGGCTTCCACTACCCGTTCCCATCGCTCGCGCATGTGGAGAAACACGGTACCGGCTACCGCGAAATTCCGGTGATCTGGAATCCGGCGATTTGAACGACAAGCGCAGTGAACAAGAATGAACTCAGGGAGATACACCATGATGCAACTGACTCGACGCAAATTGTTTGCCGGTGCGGCCGCCGCCGGCGCGGCCACCGCGCTCACGCCGCTCGCCGCTCGTTCGCCGGCCTTCGCCGCCGTGCCGCCGGCCGGCAAGCAGGTGCCTGGCGTCTACCGCCAAAAACTCGGGAGTTTTGAACTCACGCAGATTACCGACGGCGCGGCTCGTCGTCCGGTGTCGAATGGCTACGTCGCGAACATCAGCAAGGACGAAGCGGTCGCCGAGACCGAGAAGCTCCATTACCAGAAGGATCAGGTCGTAATCCCGTTCAATCCGCTGGTGATCAATACCGGCTCCAAG
>JACQDO010000330.1 GCA_016201085.1 Hyphomicrobiales bacterium
TTGACGCCGGTGTCGATGGCGCGCTGCACGTCTTCCTTCATGCAGCGGCAGAACGAGAAGATCTGCGGGCCCAAGTTGCGCTTGACGATCTCCTTGATCGCGGCGTTGTCGGACGGCGACACGATCGGCATGCCGGCTTCGATGCGGTGCACGCCGGCTTCCGCCAGCGCCTCGGCGATGCGGATTTTCTCGTCCTTGGAGAGGATGACGCCGGTCTGCTGCTCGCCATCGCGCAGCGAGACGTCGTGGATCTTGATGTTCTTGGCGAATTTAAAATCCTTCGTCACCTCGGGGGCATAATTCCATTCGGAAACAAACCAGTCGTTGGTTTTCCAGGGGGTGGCGGTGCTCATTCGGGGTACTCCTCTCGCGTGGGATAGGCTTGAAATTGCAGCTGTTTTTGGCGCCGGCCGGTCGGGCTTAGGTCAGGCCGACTGAATAGGGTTCCATGGCCAAGGCATTGATCTTGCGCAAACTGTCGGTTTTTCCGCGGGTCTTCGGGCGGCTTTATAGGCGGTCGCGGCGGCCTAGACCACCGGATTTGTCAGTTCGCCGATACCGCTGATCGAGATGGTCACCGCGTCGCCGGGCTTGAGGTAGCGCGGCGGCTTGAAGCCGATGCCGACGCCGGCCGGCGTACCGGTAGCGATCAGGTCGCCGGGCTCGAGCGGCACATAGGCCGAGATCGCCTGGATGATGGCGGGCACGTCGAAGATCAGGTCGCGCAGGCGGGCGAACTGGCGGCGCTCGCCGTTGACGGTGGTGGTGAGCTCCTGCGCGTCGGGCCGGCCGAATTCGTCGGCCGTCACCAGGACCGGCCCGACCGGGCAGTAGCCGTCCAGGCTCTTTCCCAGAAACCATTGCTTGTGTTTCTGCTGAACTGTCCTGGCCGTTGCGTCGTTGACGATCGTGTACCCAAACACGAAATTATATGCGTCGGCACGTTTCACGTTCTTGGCGCGGCGACCGATAACGACACCGAGTTCGCCTTCGTAGTCGGTCGAGTTGGTCGGATCGGCCGAGGCCGGCAGCCCCTGCCCCGGATCGGCCAGCGCGGTGACCGCCTTGGTGAACACCACCGGCGCTTCCGGAACCTCCAACTTGTCGCCGGACTGGTCGATGCCGCTGCGGGCGAATTCCTGCGCATGGTCGTGATAGTTCTTGCCGACCGCCATGACGTTCTTGGCCAGCGGGCCGACCGGAGCCGCGAGCTTGACCTTGGCGAGGTCGACCGGCGCACCGTGCTCGAGTGGGCCTGCGCCAACCAGCGCGATGACGTCGCGCAGGTCACGCACTTCCTTGCCGCCGGAGAGCAGCGGGCGGAACAGGTTGCCCTCGACGGTGCCGAAAATCTTGCCGTTCTGACTGTGGATTGCCGCGATACGCATGGTTGGGGGGATGCCTTTCCGTACTGGCCCGGCCTTTGAGGGGGCGGACCTTAAAGCATTTTCCGGCGAAGTGGGAACCGGTTCGCCTTAGAAAATGCGACTATATAATACGTGCATGAGCCGCCCAGGCAGTAGCCTTGGCCGCGCCGGTGCGCCATGCCAAAAAGCCCCGGAGCGGGGGCCCGGGGCTTGGTCATTCCGTGCGCCTGGTGCGTGGCGAGCGGCGCGGCTAGCGCGACTGGGTGCTGCGCAGCGAGGTGCGCAGGCGTCCGCGCACCGAGTCGTCATCGCCGCGTTTGCTGCTGAGCATCGATCCGGACGTGGAGCCGGTGGCGGATGCCGAATTGCCCGACGGAGCCATATACACGCCCCCTGACCTTGGCTGCGGCAGGGACGGCGCCATGGCGGCCGGTTTGCGCGGTGGCGGCTGCGTCGATTTGAACTGGTTTTGCAGGGTGGCTTCGAACCTGGCGTCCTGCGCCTTCAGCGTCGTCTTGAGCTTGGCCAAGGCGTCGTCGCAGTCGCCCTTGATGATGATTGGCCACTATGCTGGTCTCCTGCGTGATGGTCACCGCACCGTCATGGAAGCGCGCTGAAATTTCGAGCGTGCCGCCGAGCGCCTCGACGTAGCGGCGCAGATTGCTCACATACATGTCGCTGCGGCGCTCGATCTTGGCGACGGCGGGCTGGCCGACCGCGAGTTTGCGGGCCAACTGCGCCTGCGAGACGGCGCGCGCCTTGCGCAGCTCATGCAGCGCCAAGGCGGTGTGCAAGGCCGCGGCCTTGTCGTCGATGCGCGCCTTGCGCGCCGCCGGCAGGCGCTTGGTCAGTGTACCGAACGGCTTGTGCGCGGTCATGGCGAGCACGATATTCCATCAATGGAATATCGTGCAAGGGGCCTGTCAGGCCGCTTCCAGCCGCGCCAGTTCCTCTTCGAACTGAAAGCGCAGTTGCGCGCCCTCGTCCTCGGGCAGCCAATTGGTCATCTGCGGGAAAATGGTGCGGTAGAGCGAGACGGTGGTCGGCTCCCAAGGCAGCGTCTGCGCGGCGCGCGCCTCGGCCAGGATTTTGTGCAGGCGCGAGCGCACCTTGTCGGGGTCGGGCCGATAGGCGGGAACCGGGTCCGCGCCGAACAGGTCGGTTTGCACTTCCGGTTCGCTATCGTCAGGCGGATCGGCAGGAGCCATGGGTTCCACTACGCTAATCCGTCTTAAAAGTTCTATGAACTATTTTGAACGCGCGATAATTTCAGACTCCGGATATTTTTCATTTTCCTTATACAAGATTACATAACCGAGCAGTTTCGTGGCCTGCCAACCTGGTGGAAGACCATTTGTTAAATGCGCTATCGCTTGCCGTGCTGTAAACGGTGATTTCAAGCTAGTTACGATTGAAGATTCAATATCCGAATGAAACTTCCTGCTTGATCCAACCCTTTGGATCCGTAACGTGTACGGCAGGGCGTCTCTCAATAAACGAAAACAATCCGCTGCGGGGCCTCTTTTTGGAAGCTGCAAATCCAATTTGTGATCTATATTGATTGGGAATTGGTAATCAAAATTTTCCGGCTTGTTCTTGGTGGTATCGCGTTCCCGACCAGGGTCATTCGACCCAAATCCACTTCCGTTCCAAGCAAGGCCGCTTTCTTTTCCGTAGTGTCTAATCAGGTCCGTTTCCAGATCAACAGCAGTAAACACAAAAATTCTGACTGATTTGAAACTGACGCGCTTTGGCTCAAGACCAATTCGATGAAGAATCTTAATTGAGTGTCTCGTCAGACGGCTGTTAAGCCCAGCATCATTATCAGTTTTTCCGACATAGACCGGCTTGCCATCCAAGAGTAACTGGTACACCCCTTGTTCATCAGGAATCTTAGCGGTCACTTCAGAAGTTAGCGGCGCGGACTCAATCTCATCTATGATCGACACGAGCCGATCAAGAAGAGCCCCTGGTAAATCAAATTCGAATTCGCGGTAACCTTTTGTCATTTCCGCTTTCGTGGCAAACTGCTATTTTTAATGGCTGCAGCAACATTTCTTGCAATCACTGTAGCAAATTCTACAGGCACAGCATTACCTAGCTGGCGCATTGTTTCCGTCCAAGACCCATGAAACAAAAAATTATCAGGAAAGGTTTGTAGCCTCGCGCTTTCTCGCACAGTGAAATATCGAACCGTTCCATCTTCACGAAACAACATATTTTCGCCGCCAGGAACGCCGTGCACGCCAGCCTTTAGTGTTTTTGCCGGTTCGTCCAGTGGGCTGCCTGTATGACCTGGATAGCTGCGCGCACCAGGCTGGAATTTATGATTATGCATCTGCGTCGTTTTGTGAGTCCCTACCCCCGGATCGGGTAAATCCCCGATCGCATCGCGCGTCGTTCGCCAGGGTAATGTAATCGGTTTAGCGGGCAATGACATGCCACGCGAATGCAAGCGCGCGTCCATCGTTCGACGTATGAGCGGAACACGATGGCGCGCCCAATATTTTTTGCTACGGCATTGCTCCCATAACAAGGCATCAAGACTGTGCGTGGCGTGAGGAAAAGACCACTCAATGCCCAGATCGGCGCGGAAACCAACAAAAACGACACGCTCCCGTCGCTGTGGCACGCCATAATTAGCCGCGTTTAGGACGTTAAAAACAACGCGGTATTCTTCTTTATCCGAAGGCCTACTCAAATGATGTCTTTGAAGTCTTACAGAATGATCCGGCCAGGTTTCCCCCTTTTTCGGTCGTAAACTTGGATACTGAAGTTGAAGCAAGATGTAATTGAAATACCCAGCAAAGGCTGTTCGAGTAAGCCCTTTGACATTTTCAAAGATGAAGGCCTTGGGACGAATTTCACGAATTGCCCGAACCGCTTCCGGCCACATATCGCGATTGTCGGCATTGCCGCGGTGCCTACCCCCGAGCGAAAATGGCTGACAAGGCGGCCCGCCCGATACCAGCACCGCTCGACCTTCAAACGATCGAAAATCGATTTCGCGAACGTCACCCTCGATAGGCTCAGGCCACGCGCTGATATGCTTCACCCCTCTAGCCCGATTTTGTCTAAGAGTATCGCAGCACCATCGATCCCATTCAACTACTTGAATTGGCTTGAATCCTGCCTGGCTAATGCCGAGCCCTAGCCCTCCTGCCCCGGCGAACAGTTCGATTGCCCGCATTCGGCCCCTCCAAGAACGCCCAAAGTCTGTTCTCTAATTGTTCTTTATCTCTTAACTGGCATTCCCAGACAACCAAAATCTTCCATCCGGCGGCCCGGAGAGCCTTTTGGTTGTGAATATCTCGTATCCGATTCGACTCGAGCTTGGGCAGCCAAAACTCGAGCCGAGACTTGGGCAGGCGCGCTAAATTGCATTTTTGACTTGGATGCCGATGCCAAAAACACCCATGTACAAAAATCACCTTTTTGCGTGATCGAAAAACTAGATCAGGCTTCCCTGGAAGCCCTTTCGTATGAAGTCTGTACCGATAGCCCATCACATGGACGAGCCGCCTCACAAGCAGTTCCGGCTTGGAGTGCTTACCTCTAATTAGACTCATCCGCGCGCTGCGCTCGCGACGTGTAAGTGTATCAACCAAATTAATCGTCTCCCCCTACCTCCCCCTCAACACCGCCTCGATGCTCACCCGCGACCAGGGCGCCGAGCGCTCGCGAAACGCCGTGTAGGAGGCGTGCACCTTGCCGCTGATGGCGTTGCGCGCGGAGAGCTCATTGAGCACATCGCCGGCCTGCTTGCGCGCCGCCGCCACCAGATCGGCCGGGAAGGCCGCAAGCTTGACGTTATGCTCGCCAACCAGCGCGGCCAGCGCCTGCGCGTTGAGCCGCTCCATCTCGGCCAGCGCGTAGTTTGCTTCCGTGGCGCAGGCATGCGCCACGATCGCCTTCAGCTCGGCCGGCAAAGCGTCCCAGGATTTGAGCGCGACGATGCATTCGCCGGTGCCGTTCGGCTTGTTGAAGCCGGGATAATAGTAGAACGACGCCACGCGATAGAGCCCGAGCGCGATGTCGGTGCCGGGGCCGACGAATTCGGCGCCGTCGATCACGCCCGATTGCAGGCTGACCAAAATTTCCGCCGGCGGCGTGGTCTGCGGCGTGGCGCCCAGCCGGCGATAGACCTCGCCGCCCAGGCCCAGCGAACGCAACTTCAGCCCGCGCAGATCGGCGAGGCTCGCCAGTTCGCGGCGGAACCAACCGCCCATGCACACGCCGGTATTGCCGCCCATGAACGGCTTGACGCCGAACGAAGCATAAAGTTCGTCCCACAGCGCCTGGCCGCCGCCGGCTTCGATCCAGGCGACGTGCTCGGCCGGCGTCAGCCCGAACGGCACGGTGGTGAAGAAGGCGGCGGCCGGCATTTTGCCCTGCCAGTAGAACGAGGCGGTGTGGCCGATATCGGCGACGCCGTTGCCGACCGCGTCCAGCACCTCGAAGGCCGGCACCACTTCGCCGGCGGCATACACGGAAATGTCGAGCCGCCCGCCCGACAGCGCACGCACGCGTGTCGCGACGCGCTCGGCCGACATGCCCGGCCCCGGCAGGCGCTTGGGCCACGAGGTCACCATGCGCCATTTGAGCGTCTGCGCGCGCGCGATCTGCGGCGCGGCGATGAGGCCGGCGGCTGCAACGCCGGCGGCGAGGGTGAAACGGCGGCGTGTGGTCATGATGGACTCCTTTTATTTTGCGCATAATCTTTTCCGAAAACCGGTTCCCACTTTTCGGGATCATGCGCCCATTGATTGAAAAAGTGATGCAGCGGGCCGTGGCCGTGGCCGACCTGCAATGTGCCGGCGGCGGCGATGGCGGCGGTGACGTAAGCCTTGGCCTCCTGCACGGCGCTGACGAGATCGCGGCCCTTGGCTAAACCCGCCGCGATGGCCGATGACAGCGTGCAGCCGGTGCCGTGCGTGTTCTTGGTGGCGATGCGCTTGGCGGAGAGCCGCACCACCTCACTTTGCCCAATCAGCAGATCGACCGCTTCCTCGCCCTCGCCGTGGCCGCCTTTGATCAGCACGTTGCGTGCACCCAGCGTCAGGATTTCGCGCGCCTGGATTTCCATCTCGCGCTCGTTGCGCGCGAGGTTCGCGCCGGTGAGCGCGGCCGCTTCCGGCAGGTTCGGCGTCACGATCAAGGCGCGCGGGATCAGTTCGCGGCGCAGCGCATCGATCGCATCGTTCGCCAGCAGCCGGTCGCCGGAGGTGGCGACCATCACCGGGTCGAGCACGATGTTTTTCGCCCGGTGACGGACAAGCCCCGCCGCCACCGCTTCAATCGCGGCCACCTGCGACAGCATGCCAAGTTTGACGGCGCCGACATCGAGATCGGAGAATACCGCATCGATCTGCGCGGCGATGAAATCGGCCGGCACGTCGTGAATGGCCGTGACACCTTGCGTGTTCTGCGCGGTCAGCGCCGTAATCACCGAAGCGCCATAGACGCCGAGCGCGGCGAACGTCTTGAGGTCCGCCTGGATGCCGGCGCCGCCGCTGGAATCCGAGCCGGCGATGGTGACGGCGATCGGCGTATTCATAGCGCGGCCTTTGGATGAAAGCACTGCGGCAAGTTCGGCGCGCTCCCTCTCCCCTTGGGGGAGAGGGTTGGGGTGAGGGGGCAAGTGACTCTCGATAGGCTGTAACCCCTCACCCGGCGCACTTCGTGCGCCGACCTCTCCCTATGGGAGAGGTGAAGTGCGTTTGCGGCCATTCGCGTCATGACCGCCCTCGCCGCGCCAATGCGTCATCGACCGCGGCGCGCAAGGCTCGTGCCGCCGCGGCCGGATCGGGGGCGAGCGACAGCGCCGAGATCGCCGCCACGCCGTCGGCGCCGGCGGCGATAACGTTGCCGGCGTTGCCGGCGTCGATGCCGGAGATGGCGCAGATCGGCATGGTGGCGTCGCGTGCGCGCACAACGCGCACGATCTCGCGCAAGCCGTCGAGCCCGATCGGCGCACTGGCATCGTCCTTGGAGCCGGTAGCGAACACCGCGCCGACCGCCACGTAGTCGAGCCGATCGAGCGGCGCGGCCCGCGCATGCGCGACCGTCGTCAGGCTGAGGCCGATGATGGCGGCGCGCCCGAGCAGCAGCCGCGCCTCGGCGGCCGGCATGTCGTCCTGCCCGATATGCACGCCGTCTGCTTCGGCGGCGAGCGCCACGTCGACGCGGTCGTTGATCAGCAGCGGAATGCCGCGCGGCACCAGCACCGCCGTGAGCGCACGCGCCTCCTCCAGCAGACGCCTGGTCGAGCCGTGCTTGTCGCGCAGTTGCACGACGGTCGCGCTGTCGGCAATGAGCGCGGCGAGATCGGCCAGCGTGCGGCCGCCGGCGACGGTCGGATCGATAAGGGCATAGAGGCTGAGATCGACGTTCATTAGCTTATCTTTGCATGCGCGATGAGCGTCGGCGCATCGAGGTTGTAGAGTGCATCGACGATGGCGACCGCGAAGCTGCCCGGTCCGGCGGCGCGGGCGGCGGCGACTTCGCCGGCGACGCCGATGACGATCAGCGCGGCGGCACTGGCGCGCCAGGCGTCCGGCTCGACGGCGAGGCAGGCCGCGTTCAGCGCCGAACCGGCGCAGCCCATGGCGGTCACCTTGGCCATCAGTGCGTGGCCATTGGCGATGGTGGCGAGGCGCTCGCTGTCGGCCACCCAGTCGGCTTCGCCCGACAGCGCGACGGTCAGGCTGTGGTCGCCGGCATAGGCGAGCAGCGCATCGGGCGTCGCTTCGCCGCCGGCCAGCGCGGCAAATTCGGCGCGGTTGAGGCGGAGCACCTGCGGGCCGCGCCCGATCAGGACGCTGGCAAAACTCGCGCGCGGGGCGCTGCGGTCGACGAACACCGGATCGAGCACCCAGGGCACTTTCTCACGGCGCGCGGTGTCGGCCGCGATCTCGCTCGCCTCGCGGCGCTCGCGGTCGAAGGTGCCGAGATTGACCAGCAGCGCGTCGCTGCCGGCGACGAAATCGCCGATCTCGCCGGCCGACAGCGTCATCGACGGCAGGCAGCCCAAGGCGAGCAGCACATTGGCGGTGAAATTCTGCGCCACCGTATTGGTGATGCAATGGACGCGCGGGGAACGCGCGCGCAGTTGCTCTAGGATATCGGCGGCGGCGGCCGCCAGCGCGCGCGGTGAGAATTCGTCGGGACGGCGCATCTCATCTCCCTCCGCCGGCATGACCCGGATCAGGTTCGTTGGGTTGGCCTTGGAAAGAGGCCTCTCAGCCCGGCATACCGCCGGACACCCCACGAGATTGCTGCGCCATACCTAGTCCGCGCGGCGGCCCAAGGCAAGAGCGCCTTGCCTTGAGCCTGCGATTTTGCTGGATTGCATCCACCGATACGATTGCCGGAGGCTTGCGCGATGACCCCCTTTTTCGTCCAAATCAAATGCGAGCTCGGCAAGGCCTACCAGGTGGCCAACGCGCTGGCCGAAGCCGAAATCGCCTCCGAGATCTACTCGACCGCCGGCAACTACGACCTGCTGGTGAAATTCTACGTCGAGGCCGGCACCGACATCGGGCACTTCGTCAACGAGAAGGTGCAGTCGATCCCCGGCATCAAGGACACCTACACCATCATCACCTTCAAGGCGTTCCAGGCGTAGAAATCCATCACCCCGCCTGCGGCGGGCCTTCCGCCTCGCGCGGGCGCTCGACGCCCAGCGTGCGCTCGCGCCAGATCACGAACAGTCCGGCGCCGGCGACGATTGCTCCGCCGAGATAGACCAGCACATCCGGCAATTCGCCGAACAGCCAGTAGCCGAGCAGCAGCGCCCACAGCATCGCGCTGTAGTCGAACGGCGCCACCACCGAGGCGGCGGCGTAGCGGTAGCTTTCGGTGAGAAAAATATGCGCGATGCCGCCGAGGATGCCGAGCGCGATCAGCTTGCTGAGTTCGGCGGGCGTCGGCGAATGCCAGGCGAAGGGCAGCGTCAGCGCGCCGGCGATGGCGCAGACCAGCGAGAAATAGAACACGATCGACGAGGTGGTCTCGCTCTGCGTCAGCCGGCGGGTCTGGATCACGGTGCCGGCATTGCAGAAGGCGGAGATCAGCGCCAGCAGCGAGCCGACGGTGGCGGCGGTCATGGCGCCCGCCACCGCGTAATGGCCAATGTCGAAATGCGGGATCAGCATCACGATCACGCCGGCAAAGCCGACCAGCACCGCCGACCAACGGTAGATGCGCACGCGTTCCTTCAGGACGATGGCCGCCAGCGCCACCGTGATCAGCGGCGAGGCGAACGAGATGGCGGTGGCGTCGGCCAGCGGCAGCCTGGTGAGCGCGGAGAAATTGCTGAACATGCCGCCGACGCTGAGCAGGCCGCGGCCGAGCTGGCCGAACGGCCGGCCGGTATAGACCGCGCTCCCGAGCTCGCCGCGCAGCGCATAGATCACCACCACCGGCAGGATGGCGAAGGCCGCGCGGAAAAACACCATCTGGCCGACCGGCGCGGCGTCGCCGAGCTGGCGCACCAGCGCCGACATGACGGCAAACAGCAGCGCCGAGATCAGTTTGAAGCCGATGCCTTTGAGCAGATTCATCAGACCGCCGACGCGCCGCGCGCCTGTTCGATCGCGGCCCAGACCCGCGGCGGCGTTGCCGGCATGTCGATGTGCCCGATCTTGTAGGCGCGCCAGAGCGCGTCGAGGATGGCGTTCATCAGCGCCGGGCAGGAGCCGATGGCGCCGGCTTCGCCCGCGCCCTTGACGCCGAGCGGATTGGTCTTGCACGGCACGTTGCGGGTCTCGAACGTGAAGCGAGGTGCATCGAGCGCACGCGGCAGCGCGTAATCCATCAGGCTGGCGCTCAGCAACTGGCCGGAGCCGGCGTCGAACACGGTGTCCTCCAGCAGCGCCTGGCCGATGCCCTGCACCGCGCCGCCATGCACCTGGCCAGCGAGCAGCAGCGGATTGAGCGTGGCGCCGAAATCGTCGACCACGACATAGTTCTGGATGCCGACGATGCCGGTGTCGGGATCGATCTCGACTTCGGCGATGTGCGTGCCGTTGGGAAAGGTCGGCTTGTCGGTGGCGAATTCGCTCGCGGCGGCAAGCTTCTCGGGCGTCGCCTCGGGACGCGCGGCCAAGTCGGCAAATGAAATGACGCGATCGGTGCCGGCAACTCGGATGGTCCCCTGGGCGATTTCCATGTCGCCAACTGCTGCCTCCAGCGCGTCGGCGGCGAGCTGCTTGAGCTGCTCGGCGAGCGTCTTGCTGGCGCGGTCGACCGAAACGCCGCCTACGGGGATCGAGCTGGAGCCGCCGGTGCCGGCGCCGGTCGCAATTAAATCGGTGTCGCCCTGCACCACACGCACGCGTTCCGGCGGCAGGTCGAGCCGCTCGGCGACGAGCTGCGCGTAGGACGTCACGTGCCCCTGCCCGGTCGATTGCGAGCCGATCAGCACAGTGACACCGCCGTCACGATCGAGCCGCACATGCGCGGTTTCCGGCCCGTTGGCGCCGCAGGCCTCGATGTAGGTGGCCATGCCGATGCCGCGCAGTTTGCCGGCGCGTTTGGAGGCCGTCGCGCGCTTGTTGAAGCCGTCCCAGTCGGCGACCGCCTGCGCGCGCGCCATGAGGCCGGCGAAATCGCCGGAGTCGTACACCTTGCCGGTCGGCGTCGCGTAGGGCAGCGCCTTCGGCTTGATCAGGTTCTTGCGGCGCAGCGCATCGGGCGCCATGCCGAGTTCGCGCGCGGCATGGTCGACCGCGCGCTCGATCAGGTACGACGCTTCGGGCCGCCCGGCGCCGCGATAAGCGTCGACCGGCACGGTGTTGGTGAAGGGGCAGCGCAGCCGCACATGCGCGGCCGGGATGTCGTAGGCGCCGGTCGCCATGCCGACGCCGAGCCAGGGGATGTAGGGCGCGTAGCAGTGCAGATAGGCGCCCATGTCGGCGACGATATCGAGTTCGAGCGCCAGGAATTTGCCCTTGTCGTCGATGGCGAGGCGCGCGGTCGAGATATTGTCGCGGCCATGGCTGTCGGCGAGGAAATGCTCGCTGCGCTCGCATATCCACTTCACCGGCCGGCGCAGCTTCTCGGCGGCGAGCGCGGCCAGCGCGTATTCGCGGAAGGGAAACAGCTTGGTGCCGAAGCCGCCGCCGACGTCGGGCGTCACCACCCGCATGCTGTCGAGCGGGCGCTTGAGCACGGCGCCGCAGATGATGTCGCGGATGATGTGGCTGCCCTGGCTGCCGAGCGTCAGCGTGGTGCGCTTGCCGTCGAATTCGGCGATCACGCCGCGGGTGTCGAGATAATTGGTGACCAGCCGCTGGTTGATCACGGTCAGCTCGACGGTCTTGGCCGCCTGCGCGAAAGCCCGCTTGGTGGCGCCGGCATCGCCGGCTTGCGTTTCGAAGGCGAGATTGTCCGACCGCCCCGGCCACACCTTCGGCGCGCCCGGTGCCAGCGCGGCAAGAGCGCCGATCACATGCGGCAACGGCTGCCAATCGACCGCGATCGCCTCGGCTCCGTCCTTGGCCAGCGCCACCGTATCGGCCACCACGAAGGCGATAGCATCGCCGACATGGCGCACCAAGTCGCGCGCCAGCACCGGATAGTGAGGCACGAAAGTCGCCACATCGGGCAGCACGCCCGGAGTCGGTAGTGGGCCGAGCTCGGCCACATCGGCGCCGGTGAGCACCAGCTTCACGCCCTTCATGGCGCGCACGCGTTCGAGTTCCTGAATGCTAAAGCGGGCATGCGCATGCGGCGAACGCAGCACCACGGCGTGCAGCGTCTTGTCCGGCGCGACATCGGCCACGTATCTCCCGGCGCCGCGCAGCAGCGCGTCGTCCTCCTTGCGCGTGAGCGCCTGACCGAAGCCGAATTTCATCGTTGTCCCTTTTTCGACGCTTGGGCCGGTTCCGCTTGCTGCCGGCGCGCTGCCAAACGCTGTGTGAACCAGCGCGACACCACGTAGAACACCCGAAGATGAACGACAGCGAGGTCATCAGGATCGGCCGGAAGCGCAGCCGCGCCGCCTCGACTGCGGCCGCGAAGCGGTCCTTGCCCTGGTCCTCGATCTGCTTGGCGAATTCGACGATCAGGATGGCGTTCTTGGCGGCGAGCCCGATCAGCACGACGAAGCCGACTTGCGTCAGGATGTTGTTGTCCTGCCCGCGCAGCACCACGCCGACGATCGAGGCCACCAGACACATCGGCACGATCGGGATGACCGCAAGCGGCAGCGTCAGGCTTTCGAACTGCGCCGCCAACACCAGAAACACGAACACCACCGCCAGCACGAAAGCGAACATCGCGGTGTTGCCGGCGCGCAATTGCTGATAGGCGAGCGTGGTCCATTCGAACGAGTAGCCCTCCGGCAGCGTCTGCGCGGCGAGTTGCTGCATGATCTCGATGGCCTGGCCCTGGCTGAAGCCGGGCGCCGCGTTGCCGTCGAGCTCGGCGGCCGGATAGAGATTGTAGCGCGGCACGCGATAGGGCCCGGAAATGTCGCGCACCGTGGTGAAGGCGCCGAGCGGCACCGTGTCGCCGCCCGAATTGCGCACGCGGATCTTGAGCACGTCGCGCGTGTCCATGCGGTAGTCGCCGTCGGCCTGCGCGGTCACCCGGAAGGTGCGGCCGAACAGGTTGAAGTCGTTGACATAGGCCGAGCCGAGATAAATCTGCAGCGCGGCGAATACGTCGGTCACGTTGACGCCGAGCAGTTGCGCCTTGGTGCGGTCGATGTCGAGATAGAGCTGCGGCGTCGAGGTCTCGAACAGCGTGAACACCTGTTGCACGCCCGGCGTCTGCGCCGCGCGTCCCATCATGGCGAAGGCCGCCCCCTGCAAGGCTTGCGGGCCCCTGCCGGCGCGATCCTCGATCATCATGCGGAAGCCGCCGGCATTGCCGATGCCGCGCACCGGCGGCGGCGCCACCACCACCACCAGCGCCTCCTGGATGGCGATGAATTTCTGGAACAGCGCGCGCTGGATCGCCGCCGCCGACTGGTTGGGGTCCTTGGCGCGCTCGCTGAACGGCTTGAGCACCAGGAAGATGGCGCCCGAATTCGGCGCATTGGTGAAAGTGGCGCCGGAGAAGCCGACGATGTTGACCGCGCCCAGCACGCCCGGCGTCTTGAGCGCGATGTCGACCGCTTGGCGGTTGACCGCGTCGGTGCGCGCCAATGATGATCCCGGCGGCAATTGCACGACGGTAATGAGATAGCCGCCGTCGACCGCCGGGATGAAGCCGACCGGCGTCTTGCGGAATTCATTGAGCCCGAACGCCAGCACGCCGGCATAGACCACCAGCATCAGCACCGCGATCCGCACCACCCGTCCCGCCAGCCAGCCATAGCCCTGCGCGAGCCGTTCGAAGGCGCGGTTGAAATGCCGGAAAAACCCGTGGATCGGGCGCTCCCACCACGTGTCCCGGTGGCGTGGGTCGTGCGGCTTGAGCAGCATGGCGCACAGCGCCGGCGACAGCGTCAGCGACACGATCAGCGAGATGACGGTGGCGCCGGCGATGGTGAGCGCGAACTGCCGGTAGAACTGCCCGGAAATTCCGGTGATGAAGGCCGAGGGCACGAACACGGCGCTCAGCACCAGCGCGATGGCGATCAGCGCGGCGCCCACCTCGTCCATGCTCTTGATCGCGGCCTCGCGCGGCGCAAGGCCGCGCGCGATATTGCGCTCGACGTTCTCCACCACGACGATGGCGTCGTCGACCACGATGCCGACCGCCAGCACCAGCCCGAACAGCGACAGCGTATTGAGCGTGAAGCCGAACGTCGCCATGAAGAAGAAGGTGCCGATCAACGACACCGGAATGGCGATGAGCGGGATCACCGCCGCCCGCCAGGTCTGCAGGAACATCACCACCACCAGCACCACCAGCACGATGGCTTCGAGGATGGTCTCCTGCACGGCACGGACCGATTCGTCGATGAACTGGGTCGGGTCGTAGACGATGTCGTATTTCACCCCGGGCGGAAACCGTTTGGACATTTCCGCCATCGCGCCGCGAATCCCCTGCGCCGTCGTCAGCGCGTTCGAACCCGGCCGCTGGAACACCGCGATCGCCACCGCCGGGTCGAGATTAAGATAGGAATTCGAGGTGTAGTCCTGCGCCGCCAGCTCGACCCGCGCGATATCCTTGACGCGCACCACCGCGTCGGCGGTCTTCTTGACCACGATATTGCCGAACTCGCCCGGATCGGTCAGCCGCCCGAGCGTCTGCACCGCGATCTGGAAGGCGCGCTGGTTTTCCACCGGCGGCTGGTTGAGCGTGCCGGAGGCGACCTGCACGTTCTGCCCTTGCAGCGAGGTCACCACGTCATTGGCGGTCAGGCCGAGCGATTGCAGCCGGTCGGGATCGAGCCAGACCCGCATCGAGTAGTCGCGGCTGCCGAACACGATGAGCGAGCCGACGCCGTCGACGCGCGTCAGCGCATCCTTGATCTCGATTGTGGCGTAGTTGGAAATGAACAGCGGGTCGCGCGACTTGTCGGGCGAAAACAGATGCACCACCATCATCAGGTCGGGCGCGCCCTTGGCGACGGTGACGCCG
>JACQDO010000331.1 GCA_016201085.1 Hyphomicrobiales bacterium
CCGTCGTTTTGACCCCTGTTGTAGTAGGCTCTGCCGCGGTTGGTGAAAGCCTCTGCATCATTCGGGTTGAGCGTGATCGCCTGGTCGAAATCCTGGATGGCGGTGTCGTAGCGGCTCTTTTTGGCGTAAGTGGTCCCACGGTTGTAAAAGGCGTCGCCGTAACTCGGGTTCAGCTTGATCGCCTGGTCGAAATCCTGAATGGCGCGGTCGTATTGTTCCTTGGAAAGGTAGGCGTTGCCGCGGCTGTTGATAGCCCGGGCATCGTTCGGGTTTAGCTTGATGGCCTCGTCGAAATCCTGGATGGCGCGGTCGATATCGCCTTTGTTGCGATAGGCGAAGCCTCGGTTGTTGTAGGCTTGGGCGTTTTTTGCATCGAGTTGAATTGCCTGATTCAGGTCCGCTATGCTGCGATCGGTCTCGCCCTTGGCCCCATAGGCAATAGCGCGGTCGTTGAACGCGATGGCGAGTTTTGGATCGAGCCGGATGGTCCGATCGAAGTCTTCGATGGCGCGATCGATCTCGCCCTTATTGCGATAGCAGAGGCCACGATTGTTGAGCGCCAAGACATTATTGGGATTGAGCCGGACCGCGTGGCTGAAGTCGGCAATAGCGCGGTCGTAGTCGTTTTTGTTGCGATAGGACAGGCCCCGACCGTAATAACCAAGCTCATCGTTGGGATTCAACTTGATCGCCCGGTCGAAGTCGGCGACGGCGCGATCGTAGTCGCGCTTTTCGTAATAAGCGCTGCCGCGCTGGTAGAAGCCGATTGCAAATGTTTGGTCGAGCTGCAGCGCCTGGCCGAAATCCGCTATCGCCCGATCTATGTCGCCCCTTTTCCGGTAAGCGACGCCCCGATTGTATAAAACATGGGCATTCTTTGGATCGCGCTTGGCTGCTTGGTCGAAGTCCGCGATCGCGCGATCATTGTTGTCTTTCACTCCGTAGGCGAGAGCGCGAGCATAGTAGGCGGCCGCATCGTCCGGGTTGAGCTTGATCGCCTGATCGAAATCGGCGATGGCGCGGTCGTAATTTTGCTTAGAGGCGTACGCATTGCCGCGATTATACAGCGCGGCGGCGGAGTTGGCATTGAGCTTGATCGCCTGGTCGAAATTCTGGATCGCGCCGTCGATATCGTTCTTGTCGCGGAATGCCAGGCCGCGATTGTAGAAAGCCAGCGCATTTGCAGGATCGAGCCCCGCCGCACGGTCGAAATCCGCGACGGCCCGGTCGGTCTCGCCCTTAAACGCGTAGGCAACGCCGCGGTTGTTGAAGGCAAACGCGTAATTTGGATTTAATTGCAGCGCCCGGTCGAAGTCCGCGATCGCGCGATCATAGTCGCGCCGCTTGATATAAGCAGTGGCGCGGTTGTTGTACGCCGTTGTATCCGTCGGCTGAAGCTTAAGGGCGCGGTCGAAGTCCTGAATCGCCCGGCCATAGTCGTGCTTGTCGTAATAGCTGTTCCCGCGGTTATAGAAAGCGAGTGCGTAGCGAGGCTCCAGCTTGATCGCCGAATCGAAGTCCGCGATGGCGCGGTCCAATTGCCCCTTTGCGGCGTAAGAGATGCCCCGGTTGCCGAATGCCGGAGCGTATCGCAAGTCGGCCTGAATCGCCTGATCAAAATCGGCAATGGCACGATCGAGATCGCCCTTTAAGACAAACACAATCCCCCGATCGTTGAATGAGATCGGGTAATCCGAATTGAGCTTGATGGCCTCGCTCAGGTCCGCGATCGCCCGATCGTATTCACGCCTACCGGCGTAAGAATTTCCGCGATTATTGAACGCCAGCGCGATTTTCGGATTCAGCTTGATCGATTGGTCAAAATCGGCAATGGCACGCGCATAATCGCGCTTCTCTTGATAGGCGGTGCCGCGATTGTAAAAAGCGAAAGCGTTTTTCGGCTCCAGGCGGATCGTTTGGTCAAGATCGGCAATGGCGCGATCGTAATCCTGCATTTCGTAGCGCGCGATGGCGCGGTCGTAATATGACTTGGCATAATTCTGGTTGAGCTTGATCGCCTGGTCGAAATCGGCGATGGCGTGTTGATAATTGGCTTTCCGATAATAAGCGTTTGCGCGGTGGTGAAATGCCAGGAAATCCGCCGCGTTGATCTTGATCGCCTGATCGAAATCCGCGATGGCGCCGTCGTACTGCCGCCTTGATACGAAGGCGACGCCGCGGTCGATGAAAGCGAGCGCAAAGCTTGGGCTGACCTTGAGTGCGCCCCTCGCCTCGACGTCGGCGCGATCGTAGCCGCGCTGGTTTCTTGCCTCGTCGACGCGAGCCGCAATGGTGTAATTGGTATCGATCTTCGCCAACTGTCCGAAATCCGCGATCGCGCTCTCGTAGTCGTGTTTATCGTAGTAAGCGACACCGCGATCATGGACGGCATAGAAATCCTTGGCGTTGAGCTTGATCGCCTGGTCGAAATCGGCGATGGCGCGGTCGTATTCGCGCTTGTCGTAGAAAGCATTGCCGCGATTGTAATACGCGACGGAATATGACGGTTTGATCTTTATGGCCTTGTCGAATTCGGCAATGGCACGGTCGAACTCGCCTCGGTTTTGATAGGCGAAACCGCGATTGCTCAACGCGATGACGTTGGCCGGGTCCAGCCTGATCGCCTGGTCGAAATCGGCAATGGCAGCGCCGCTATCGCCTTTCATGCCATAGGCAATGCCCCGGTCGTGATAGGCCTGGACGTAGCCGGGCTTGATCCGGATCGCCTGGGTGAAATCCGCTATGGCGCGATCGAAACCGCGCCGGTCGGAATAAGTATTGCCACGGTTGTAATAAGCCAGCGCGTAGTTCGGATCGAGCCGGATGGCCTGATCGTAGTCGGCGATGGCCCGGTCACCGTCTCCCTTGCTGCGTAGTGCGAAGCCGCGGTTGTTATAGGCGACCGAGAAGTTGGCATTGAGCTTAAGCGCCTGGCTGAAATCGGCGACGGCGCGATCGAAGTCACGCTTGCCGGAATAGGCCAAGCCACGCGCATTATAGGCAAGCTCTTGCTTGGGGGCTATTTCGAGCGTCCGATCGAGGTCACGGATAGCTCGGTCATGATCGCTTGCGGCCTCATAAGCTTCGCCCCGATGATACAGTGCAGCGGCAAACCTGGGATTGAGTTCGATGGCCCGGTCAAAGTCAGCGATGGCGCGTTTGATCTCGCCCTTGTTGCGCAAGGCCACGCCGCGACTGTCTAGCGCGCTATCGAAATCCGGCTTGGCCTTGATGGCCCGGTCGTAATCGGCGATGGCGCGATCGAGCTCGCCCTTCTCCTGGAAGATGGCCCCGCGGTTGTGCAGCGCCGCCGCATAGTTTGGATTGATCGTGATCGCCTGGTCGAAGTCGGAGACTGCCCGATTCATGTTGCCTTGATTGCGGTAGACAATACCGCGGCTATTGTAGGGACCTTCGAAGTTTGGATTGAAAATGATGGCTTGATCGAAATCCTTCAGCGCCAGCCCGAACCGGCCCATGGCGGCATGGGTGTTGCCGCGCTCGACGAAGGCGCTGGCCGATCCCGGATCGAGCTTGATCGCCTGATCGTAGTCATGGATCGCGCGTACGTAGTCGCCTTTCTCACGCAATGCATTGCCGCGATCGATGAAGGCGGCCGTCGATTTAGCATCCAGCCGGATGGCCTGATCGAAATCGGCGATGGCGCGCTCTAACTCGCCTTTCTTGCGATACAGCAGACCGCGGGCATGCACCACGGCAGCATCTTGCGGTTCAAGCCGGACGGCCCGCTCGAAGTCCTTCGCCGCGCCATCGTAATCGTGCCTCTCGTAGAACACGTCCCCGCGATTGTAATAAGCCTTGCCATAATCGGAATTGAGTTCGATGGCCACGTTGAAATCGCGCAAGGCGCTGGCCGCGTCACCCCGGCGGCGATAGGCGAGCCCCCGACTGTTATAGGCCCGTGCGTACTTAGGATCGTGTTCGATGGTCCTGGTAAAATCCTGCACCGCGCGTTCGAAGTCGCCCTTGCCGATATAAGCCAGCCCGCGGCTGTAGAATGCCAGTGCATCATTCGGGTCGATCTGTATGGCCCGGTCGAAATCGGCAATGGCACGGTCGTAGTCGCGCTTATTCCGGTAGACCTCGCCCCGAGACTTCAACGCGACAGAGAATTTGGCATCGAGCCTGATCGCTTGATCGAGGTCGGCGATGGCGCGGTCAAGCTCGCCTTTGGCCTCGTACGCCAAGCCGCGGATACCGAACGCCGGGGCGAAGTCCGGCTTGACGTTGATCGCCAAATTCAAGTCGCGGATGGCACGATCATAGTCGTGCTTAAGGTAATAGACCTTGCCGCGCTCGTAATAGGCTTGCGGATTGTTGGCTTCCAGGCCAACCGCCTTATCAAAATCCGCCAACGCACGCTCGATATTGTCTTTGTCGCGGTATGCCAGACCGCGCTGATAAAGCGCGAGCGCTGGGCTGGTATCCAAGCGGATTGCCTCGGTGAAGTCCGCGATGGCGCGGTCCTCATCGCCTTTCGCGCGATAGGCAAGGCCGCGGTTGTAGTATGCGAGCACATTCTTTCCGTCGAGCTGGATCGCCGCGCCAAAGTCGGCGATGGCGCGATCTGTTTCACCGCGCGCGCGGTAGGTAAGTCCACGTTGGTAAAGAGCGAGCGCATCCTTTGGGACGAGCGTGATCGCCTGGCTAAGATCCCGGAGCGCGCGCTCGTAATCGCGTTTCTCGTAAGAGGCCAGGCCGCGATTGTAATAGGCCGGCGCATAGCCATTATTGAGACGGATCGCCTGATCGTAATTCTCGATCGCGCGATCGTAATCGCGTTTATCGTAATAAGCGCTGCCGCGATTGTAGAAAGCGAGCGCGTTGTTGCGGTCAAGCTGGATAGCCGCGCTGAAATCGGCGATGGCGCGATCGGTTTCGCCGCGCGCGCGGTAGGCGAAGCCACGGTTATTATAGGCGGAGGCATCGCGCGGATCGAGCAGGATCGCGCGATCGAAGTCGGCGATGGCGCGGGCGGCGTCGCCCTTGTTTGCATAGGCAATGCCGCGATCGATAAGCGCCTGCACGAATTGCGGGTCGATCCCGATCGCTCGGTCGAACTCTTGAATTGCACTTTCGATGTCGCCCCGCTCACGCGCGGTGAGACCGTGGGCATGCAGCGCGACGGCATCCTTAGCGCCTTGCTGCGGCTGCTGCTCGGTTTGCGCAAGCGCCGAGGCGGCTGTCAGCAGCATGACCGCCGACATCAGCCCCCTACTCGTGACGCGCAGCCAGCTCCCCACCATGTTTGCCCTTGCAGGCTTGCGCGCGGACCGACGGCAAGCATTATCCCCAGAGCCACAATTAGAGAGATGCGAGACAAGCGAAATAGTTCCATTCACCGGCACCAAAATTAACATTATCTGCGGCGGTTGCGCGAGATTTTCCGATCGATGAATAAGCGCGTCAGAGCAAATAATTACGACCAAGATGGAACTTATTATTCCGCCGTCATGGAACTTATTCGAAGAATTCCTATTTACCTTGTTTGACGCACAACAGATTATTAGAAGGTCGTTACACATTGGAGGGATGTGTTTTGCGGGGATGCATTGTTTTAGCCGCATTATCGGTTGTGGGCTGTCTCGCTTTGGCGACTTCCGGTCAAGTCGTTGCGGCGCCGCGCAATCCTCAAGGTGTCGAGCCAAAAAAAGATCCGCCAAAAAAGGACCAGGATGCAACGCTGCCCAGCGAGCTACCGGCGGGGCCTCTGCACATCATCGTTTCCATCGGGAAGCAGCGCGCCGAGCTTTACAGCAACGGCGAACCGATTATCAGCATGCCCGTATCCACCGGCACGGCCGACCACCCGACGCCGACCGGCGTATTTTCGATATTGCAGAAGCGGACCTGGCATGAATCGAATATTTACTCCGCCGCGCCGATGCCGTTCATGCAACGCATCACATGGTCGGGCGTAGCCCTGCACGAAGGTGTCTTGCCGGGATATCCCGCTTCACATGGCTGCATCCGGCTGCCGCGCAGTTTCGCAACATGGCTGTTCGGTTTCACGGATTTGGGGGTCCGTGTCATCGTGGCGAAGGACGATCCGAAGGTGGAAGACATTACGCATCCGCTTTTGTTCGCGAGCAGGAGGATATCCGGGTCCGGTGCCGAGCTAATTTCTCAAGAGACCGGTATCGTCTATCGCGCCAATGTCTCAATTCCGGCGTCACGCAAGCTAACGAATATCGATGCCGATGCGGGAAACGCGCAGGATGCGGCTCGCATCGATACCATTTCGGTATTTATCAGCAAGAAAGAGGGCCGGATGTTCGTCCGGCGCAATTTCGCCTCCTTGTTCGATGCGCCTGTTCATTTTGAGAACCGGCAAAGGCCGATTGGTACGCACGTATTTACAGCCATGGATTTCAATAACCGCGGGCCGGATATGCGGTGGACTGTCGTCTCAATGAAAAGCGAGGATACAAGCGACGAACTGCACGATCGATACAGTATCGATGAGCGATGGGTCGGCGGCCGCGCGATAAGGACCGCTTGGTTCAGCCGTGAACGTTGGACACCGTTGCCCCCGGACGAGGTGCTTGACCGTATCTATATTCCGCAAGAAGCGATCGACCGAATTTCGGAATTCCTGACGCCGGGATCTTCGCTGATCGTTTCCGACGAAGGCCTCAACAAGGAGATCCGCAAGCACACCGAGTTTGTCGTGCTGACCTCTCCTCCCGCCGCGTTCCTTAAACCGGAAACGGCCGACAAAGACAGGCGCCGCGCGCTACGTCAGGAGCCCGTCACGCGGACGCAACCGGTTGCGCCACAAACGCCACAGCGCACAAGACCCGATGACGCCCCTGCGGTGGATGACCGGCGTCCAGTCATCCGTCCGACCGCCGCGGAGCCGGTCGCACTGCAATCGTCACGCAATGAAAAATCCGATGCCGCCGCTGCTCTGGACAAGCGGCGTTCAATCTCTCACCCGACACCCGCGGTATCGGCGGAAACTCCATCATTACTACCCGCAAAATTGGATGTCTTGCCAATACCGGACGATCGGCGCGACATGCCTCGTCCGACCCCCGCGGCGCAGGCCGTAACTCCGTCGTTACAACCCGCAGAACTGGATGCCGCGCAGCGTGCGGAGGATCAGCACTCCGTATCCGGACCGACCGGCGTGGAGCCGGCCGCGCCGCAATCGTCGCGACGCGCAGGACTCAATGCAGCGCATCGTGTGAATAGCCGGCGCGTAATTTCTCGAACGACAAATGAGGAACTGGCCGCAACTCAATCACGGCGCGCAAATTTCGAAGACGCTCCTCGCGTAGACAATCGACGTTCCATTTACCGCTCGACAAACTCCGAACCTGCCGCGCCTCAATCGACACAAGGCGTAAAATTTGACGCCAGCGCGCGTGCCGACGATCGACGTTCAATTTCTCGCGCGGCCGGCGTGGAGGCCGCCGTAAAGAAGATCGAATTGGTCCCACCATAACGAGATACAAAAAAGCCCGGCGCTCTCTGCACAGGCTCACTCTTCGTCTTAATTCTCAGAATTGCCACGTCGCGCGCGCGTTGCCGGTCCAGATCTTGTAAGACGCGCCGATGCCGCCATATTCGCAGCCGATCGCGACCGTCATGCCGCCTTTGCCGGTGAAAGCGATACCGGACGTTACGCGTCCCGACCAGCCGTCACCGATGCCGACAATCGGCTGACCGCCCGCCAGCGCATTGTCGGAGGAAAACCGCCAGTCGCCATACAAGCCGGCATAGGGCGCGATTTTGATGTCGCCGCTGCTCCACGGCCGGATCAGCTTGGCACCGGTGCTCACTCGCCCGGCGGTGAAATTACGATCCGGTTGCGCGGTGCCGAGACTATCGGTCCAGGCAGTTTGCCGCTCCCACAATGCGTAGACGTTGGCCGAGGGCTCGACGATGAAGCTACCGACGCCATAACTCCCGGTCAGGCCGGTGGAGGCGATCCAGCGGTTGCCGTCGAATGAACCGGTCGCGGCGCTCGACGCAGCCGAATATGACATTCGCGTATAGCCGAGCACGACGTCGAACCGCGCGTTGGAAGCCACCCGCCAGCCGAGAAAACCGCCGACGCTGCCGCCGTTGCCCTTCATGCTGCCGGCAAGCGCGGCGATGCTATATTTGAGATGCTCGTAACCCGTAAAGACGCCAACCAGCACGTCGGGCGTCAGCTTGCGGGCGAGTCCGCCGGTGACGTTGGCCTGGTTACCGTTGAGGCCAACATTGGGGTCGTGGTTCTGCCAGCCGGTGCCGCGCGCATCGAGCCATGCGCTCCACTCCCGCTCGATAAGCGATTTGCGCGGCCGGGCCTTGTACACGTTGTCGGACTGGCCCACCGCGGCAAAGGCGTCATTGCCGCCAACGGTGACCGGATTGCCGAACACATCGCCAATAACGTCGCCGACCTGGCTGGCGATGACCTGGCCGGACACGCTGGCGACAGACTTGGTGATGTCGGTTGTCAATGAGAGGCAAGTCGTCAGTGGGAGGCAGATCTGGGCGAAGGCTTGCCCCCCGTTCGCGAGAACGATACCCGCGAATGCCGCAAAAAACACGGCTGCCCTGCGCAGGTGCAGGCGGCCGCGAAATCGCGCCGCAAGTCCGCTGACTGGCATTGGTCACCCCCATATGTCCCCAAAATGGAGCACACGCAGACGCAACCAACGATCGGATGAAGCCACCTGCAATATCACGCGCGTCGCGCCGGCGCGATAGGCCCGCTCGGCCTGCAACACTACATTCACGGAACCAGCGCTGCGCTGTCCGCAGTCAAATCAATCGCATCCGTCTAGGATAGTAGCTGATTCGCGGTCCCGTAAAGACGGTGCAATACGATATTGGCGGGACACGCCCGGAACTTCGCGCCATGCCCATGGCCTCCTTGACCCTCTCGTCGACCGTCAGGGGCGGTTCGCTCGTACAGCCGACATTTTGTCCAGATCGGGTTCGATTGGGAGGTTTTCAACCGCACCGGCAATGACGATCCATCGAATTCAGCCGTTACACCGGCCCAGGCGTCATCGCGCGCTCCTTGTAACTGGCGGAAGAGAGAGGGAGTCGAACCCACCAAGGACCGGCTCGCGGCCCCTCCCGGATTTGAAGTCCGGCCGCCCCACCGGGGACGATTCTCTTCCAGATTGTTGCTGATCGCGGCTCGCCGCTTCCGCCGAGTTGCGGAACAGATCAAGCCGATGCTTGTTGATGCGCCGCAGATCGCCGCGACGCAGCGTGACACCATGGCGGTCGAAGAATTCGAGGATCTGAATGGCGACCTTGCGGCCATTGTCCACCCGATCACGAAATTGCGCCGCGGAGAATTGTCCGTCGGTCGCCGTTGCGGCGAGATCGGCAATGATATCGACCATTTCCGCCACGGTGGCGCGCAGGAAGAAATGATCGTGCGAGACCTCGTCGACCTTGCCCATGCGTCCGAGCAATTTAAGCATTCGCCGCACGTCGATCTCGCGCAGTGTCTGTAAAGAGGCGATGTCGCGCACGCGCGGCGGCCGGAAGCGCTCGCCCCTGCCGAGCAAGGGAGCGATCTTGTTCCAGGTTTTTTCATCCTCCGGTGTCAAACGAACTTCGTGACCGGCGAGCCGCGCCCAGGCGCCGTTCAAAGCAATCTCTTTGCTCTGCACAAGTTCCTGAAGAAACGATAGAAATACCGCTGTCGGCAGCCGCGGCTCAAGTTGCGACCGCAGCCGTTCAAGACCGATGCCGGCCAGATCGGGATTGTCGGCATGGAAGCATTGCAGCGTCGCCAACAGGCTGCGCTTGAAGCGCAGCCACACCGGAGCCGAGAGCGCGAAAACGCGGTCGTCCGCTATTGCCTTGGTCACGCCAGGGCGCTCGCCGATTGTTCGCGCCCGGTCTTCGCTCAATGCGCGGTCACGGGCGAAGGCAGACAGATCGACATGATACGGAGAAATATCGAGCAAAGCCGCGAGCGCCTGCTCGGCATCGCGAATGGCATGAGCCCGCAACTGGGCGAGACGTTCCGGCGTGCGGCGCTTGCGGGCCGGCGCGCGCAGATCGAGAAATTCTCCGCCGCCGATGGTGCGTTGCGCCGTGGTGTCGCGCAGCACGAAGCGGTCGCCTTCCGCCGCCGCGATCGGCCGATCGAGCACGAGCTGCACCGGCGCCTCACCGCCGGGCGAGATCGGCGCGTCGCCCAGCAGCACAATGCGGGCGCCAACCTCGGTCGCGGCATGATGCAGGCGGGCCGGCATCCACTGGCTCACCGGCTTCGGCTCGGTCGCGAGCAGGCGCAAGGTTGCGTCGATACGATCAGTCGGTGCGTGCAGAGCGGGATCGAGCACCATCTGGCCGCGCGCGATGGCGTCCTTGGTCACACCCTCGCCCGCCAGATTGAGCGCGCAACGCTGCCCCGCCACGCCCCGCTCGGTCGGCCGGTTCTGCGCATGGATCGAGCGCACCCGCGCAACCAGGCCGGACGGGCTGATCGTGACGCGGTCGCCGGTCGAGACCGCGCCCGACAGCACGGTACCGGTCACCACCGTACCGGCGCCCGGAAGCGTGAATGAGCGGTCGACGGCAAGCCGAAAGCGCTCGGAAGCGGCGCGCGCTTGAATCGTGTTGGCGGCATCGAACAGCCGGCCGCGCAATTCATCGGTGCCGGCGCCGCTCACGGTCGAAACCGGAACGATCTCGGCGCCAGCAAGGTTCGTACCTTCCAGCAACTGCGCGATCTCAGTCGTGACTTTCGCGAGTTGTTCGGTGGCGACCAGATCGGCTTTGGTGAGCGCGACGATGCCGCGGTCTATCCCGAGCAGATTAACGATCGCCAGGTGTTCGCGGGTCTGCGGCATGACGCCGTCATCGGCGGCAATCGCCAGCAGCACGAAATCGATGCCGGTGGCGCCGGCCAGCATATTGTGCACGAACTTCTCGTGGCCGGGCACATCGACGAAGCCGAGTACCGCGCCGTCCGGCGCCGCCAGATAGGCGAAGCCGAGATCGATGGAAATGCCGCGCGCCTTCTCTTCCTTGAGGCGGTCGGTGTCGACGCCGGTGAGCGCGCGCACCAGCGCGGTCTTGCCGTGATCGATGTGGCCGGCGGTGCCGACGATCATTTTACCGGTTCTCCCGCGAGTTCGAGCGTTGCAAGATTGGCGACAAAGCCTGTCTCGTCGTCGAGGCAACGCAAATCGAGGATCAGCGCGTTGTCGTCGATACGGCCGATGACGGGAACCGGAAGCTGTCGCAGCGCGATCGAGAGCGCCGCGAGCATGCGACCGCCACGTTTGGCGCCGCGAGCCCGAATGGCGAGGCCAGCGCTTGGGACCTTCGCCATCGGCAAGGCACCGGAGCCGATTTGGCTGGCGCAGGCGGCCACCGCCACCTCGAAGCCGCTGCCGAATTTTTCCGCGACCACCGGCAACAGCCGGCGCGCCGCCGCTTCGACCTGCTTCTTCGGCCGTGCCAGCAGCCGCATAGTCGGTAGCCGTTCGGCCAACCGGTCTGGGTCGCGATAAAGTTTAAGCGTCGCTTCCAGCGCGGCCAGCCGAATCTTGCCGAGGTCGATGACCAGCGGGACCTTGCGCTCATGCGCCAGCGCCGCGAGTTCGCGCGCGCCGACCTCCTTGGTGAAGCCTTCGATGCGGTAATTGGACGTGTGCACCTTGAGCACCAGCCCGGTCTTCGGCCCGATGGCGCCGACATAGTCCTTCTTGTGCGTGCGGTTGGTGGTGCCGACTTCGGTGAGCTTGGCGCCGGCGCGGCTCATGATCTCGGGCATGCGGAAGGCGCCGCCGATCTCGATCGACTCGCCGCGCGAGACGATGGCCTCGCGCCCCTTGGCCAGCGTATTGAGCACCAGCAGCACCGCGGCGGCATTGTTGTTGACCACCGTGGCATCCTCCGCGCCGGTCAATTCGCACAGCAGATCGCGCACCAGATCGTCGCGGTCGCCGCGCTTGCCGTCGCCGAGATCGAATTCGAGCGCGACCGCGTTGCGCATCGCCATAGTGGCAGCCTCGACCGCGGCTTCGGCGAGCAGCGCGCGGCCGAGATTGGTATGCAGCACGGTGCCGGTGAGGTTGAAGACAGGGCGTAGATTGGGCTGCGCTTGCGCCTCCAGCCGCATCCGCGCCGCGGTCGCAACCTCACTCGCGTCGCTGGGCGCGATCCCTACAACGCGCGACGCCGCCAGCGCCGAGCGCACGGCTGCAACGGCGGCCGGACGGCCAAACCGCTCGATCACACCCGCCGCAAGCGGCGTCCGCAGCACCTCGTCGACCGACGGTAGATTGCGTAATGCGGCGGGTGTCGATTTTTGCATCGCCACCGCCTCAATAACCGAGCGGAAACGGATTGACGCCGCCGACCGCGCTTGGGTCCGGCAGCAGGTCGCGTATATCACGGCGCATCACTCAACCTCACGAACCACACGGGCCACGTGGTCTGTTGGGACCGGCGCCCGCTGCGCAGCGGTCGGCCGTCCGTTGTTATTCAAGCACGCCTGTCTTGCCGCCGGCGAGCGCTCGCAACCCTATGCGGTGGCGCCGCCAATCAAAGGCACGTTAGCACATTGAACGGCGGCGATATCAGCCAGGATGCCGCATTCTGGCCGGGTGTGCCGCAAGACTACGCAACCGGATGTCACGAAGGCGGCCTTGGCTTTTGCAGCGGCGTGGCTGCTCTCAGTTCCCAGACCGGCCGTCACGAGAGTAGGATGGCCAAGTAGAGCGTGAGGGAGGATTGCAGTGAATGTCCCCATCGTGCGACTGACGAGCCTCGCCCACGGCGGCGGCTGCGGCTGCGGCTGCAAGCTGGCGCCTTCGGTGCTGCAACAGCTTCTAGCCGACCAAGCGCTGGCCGCGCCTTATCGCCAACTGCTGGTCGGCACCGAGACCGGCGACGACGCCGCCGTGTGGCAGCTCGACGACGGCACTTGCGTAATCGCGACCACCGATTTCTTCATGCCGGTCGTGGACGATCCCTACGATTTCGGCCGGATTGCCGCGACCAATGCCATCTCCGATGTCTATGCGATGGGTGGCAAGCCGATTTTCGCCTTGGCGATTTTAGGAATCCCGATCGACAAGATTTCACCTGAAACAGTGCGCGAAATTCTCAAAGGCGGCGCGGCGGTTTGCGCCTCCGCCGGCATTCCGGTCGCCGGCGGGCACTCCATCGACTCGCCTGAGCCGATCTACGGTCTTGCCGTCATCGGTATTTGCAACACGAATGAGGTGCGGCGCAATTCCGATGCGAAGCCTGGCGATGCCATCATCCTGACCAAGCCGCTCGGTGTCGGCATCTACTCGGCTGCGATCAAGAAAGGCGCGCTGTCCGGCGCCGGGTACGCGGACATGATCGCCACGACCACCCTGCTCAATCGGGTCGGCGCCGAGCTGGCGACGGATTCCGCGGTCCATGCGATCACGGACGTGACCGGGTTCGGGCTGCTCGGGCACGGGTTGGAAATGGCGCGTGGCTCGAAGCTGACCGTCGTTGTGCGTGCCAACGATCTGCCGCTCTTGCCGGAAGCCGCGTCGCTGGCCCAGCAGGGCTTTGTCACTGGTGCGTCAATTCGGAATTGGGCAAGTTACGGCGGCGACGTGGTGCTGCCGGCCGGACTTCCCGACTGGCGACGCCATCTGCTGACCGATCCGCAAACCTCCGGCGGGCTGTTGATCTCCTGCGCGCCCGAGCGAGCCGATGCGATCGTGCAGACGGTTACCGCCGCCGGCTATCCCGCCGCGCGCGTGATCGGGCGCGCAGTGGCAGGCGCGCCGGAAATTCGGGTGGAGACCGACTGATAAATTATTGGCGCCTTCAAATTTTGTGGCCGCGCCGCGGGAACGTGGAATTTTTCCGCATGCGAACTCATACCCCACGCAGCTCGGCAGCGGCGTCAAGCACGGCGCGGATGACCTTGTCGTAGCCAGTGCAGCGGCAAAGGTTGCCGGCAAGCCAATAGCGCGCTTCGCTTTCCGTCGGATCCGGATTGCGGTCCAGCAAGGCCTTGGCCGCGATCAACAGGCCCGGGGTGCAGTAGCCGCACTGCAGCGCCGCATGCTCGAGGAATTTCCGCTGCAACGGATGGAGTTTATCGCCCCGCGCCAAGCCTTCGATGGTCTCGATCGAGTGCCCTTCAGCTTCGACCGCAAGCATGAGGCACGAGCAGACCAGGCGGCCGTCGACAATCACGCTGCAGGCGCCGCAATCGCCCGAGCTGCATCCCTCTTTGCTGCCGGTCAAATGAAGTTCGTCACGCAGCACGTCCAGCAGAGTGAGCTGCGGCTCGCACAGAAATTCGGCGGGCTCGCCGTTGATAGTGGTCGACACGTGATGCTTGCTCATCGACGCTCCCCCGCACGCTGGTAGGCAATGGCGGCTACCCGGCGCGCCATGACGCCGGCGATTTTGGTTCGGTATTCGATCGTGCCGCGTTTGTCGTCGATCGGTTTGCAAGCGCGTCGCGCCGTCCGGTCGAGCGCAGCGAGCGTCGCCTCGTCGAGCTTATGTCCGATCAAGGCGGCAGCGGCCTCGGCAACCAGGATCGCGGTTGGTGCCACCGCGCCCAG